>CAYGBB010000257.1:0-3538 GCA_964347985.1 uncultured Moraxellaceae bacterium | reverse complement strand
GACTTATACCTCTCTTTCATGCCACCCATTGCTCAGGGGGATAACTCACAATCCATCCATAACACCGCAGACCGGCGACAGCACATACCAATGTCACCGCAGGACAGTGGCCAAGCCATGTTTTCCTGCTGTTTTTGGGGCGACTTCAGGCACGAACGGTTTTTCTCCGGATTATGTTTTTCTGCCACCGGATGACTCCTGGATTTCCTGGCAGCTTGACCATCCAGGGCTCTTAGGGGTTCAGTGACCGCTGCCGCATGGCGTTTAGCGCCGCCGTTCGGCCCGACACGCCCAACTTGCAGTAAATATTGTGCAAATGCCACTTGATGGTGCCTTCGGTACGAAATGTTTGCTGCGCAATCTCGGCATTGGAGCAGCCTTGTGCCACCCACTGCATGATATGCAACTCACCGTCAGTGAGTGCCTCCGTCAATAAGTCGCGCGGTGCGGAAGCCGTTTTTTCTCTGCTCGCCTCCGGGAAGGCCTTCAATATTTCCTGCACCTGGCCGGACACCATGCCTGCGCCAAGAGATGATGTGGCGGTGAACTGGCGCAACACATTCGCGACAGGCTCTCCTCCATCCACAAACAGGCGGACATAGCCTTCTTCTGCCGCCAGAGACACTGCTTCCTGGATGGCCATGCTGGCCGCCTCCGGATTTTCGCGATTCACCGCAATGAGGGACCACTGGATCAGCAGCTCCGCCAGTTTATAGCGCTGCCCTGTACTTCGTGCCCGAGCAATGGCGGGCAGCAGGTGGCGATCCAGCTCTGGTATTTCCCTGCCCAGGGATGCCAGTCTGGCGGCGATCCGAACGCCCTTGTCATAGCGCAAGGATGTTGTCTCGTCCTCAAGGGGCAAAAATCCGGCCTGACGAGCCAGTGATTCCGCCTGATCCGGCTGGCCGCCGCGAATCAGCATCATGACGCGCTCTGCACGCGCGGTTTCTTCGAGGCGCCCCAGGTGACGTTCATGGCCAATCCGTTCCGCCTCTGCGAGCAGGTCAAGGGCATCGGAAAAGTTGTCCTGGGCAGCTTCGATTCGTGCCGCCGTAACGTAGCCGGCAATAATGGCGTCAACGATGCCCTGCCGGTACAACAACTGCAGGCTTTCATCAAGCATGGCACGCGCTGTGGCCAGATCATTGCGCTCATAATGAACAAAAGCCTCAATTGCCAGCAGCATGCCCCGCTCCGACCGGGCATCTGACCGGTCTTTCCAGTCAAGGAGGGATGCCCGGGAGGCTGCGAGGGCACTGCGCCACTGGCCTTCCTTGAGTAACAGGATGGCCCCTGCGACAGCGCACCATGCCAAGCCATAACTTGATTTGACGGCGCTGAAGGCCGCCTCAGCCGTATGAAGTGCTTCGTGAGCCGCCGGAAAGTCGCCTCGTGCCTTGTGGCAGAACATCAGGACGGTTGCTGCGGCTGCGCGTTCAAAGTCTGGCCAGTCGTGGATATTGATCTTGTCGTGAGCAAGCAGCGAGTAGGCCAGGTTCATATCGTCCTGGAGCGCCGCCACAACGCCGGTCAGCAACAGCTGGGTCGTGGTCGCCTCGTTGCTGCCAATGTCAGACAGGCAGCCGATCACCTTTTCCGCTTCTGCATAGCGCCGCAGCAATACCAAAGCCCAGGCCTGGTTGATGGGCAGCCGCGGGTGCCGGAAGATCAGTTCGGGAGGCAGCTTCTCCAGATAATGCAGGTAGGTTTCAAGCTGGCCCAGCTGCCGTACCAGCATGTCTCCATGGCTGACCAGCCATTCTGCCGCCAACCCGGAATCGCTGACCAGAGCAGCGCCAATGGCACGATCCAGTTGCCCGTTGGACCAGTACCATTGTGCGGCCTTGTGCCGGATCATCGAAGCAGCATCCATGCTGATCAATAACTCCTCAACAACAAGCTGCCGCAGCACCGGGGGTAACTGATAGAGGGTGCCGGGGCCTGGCGCATGGCGTACCTGCACCAGCCCGCTGGCTACCAGTCTGTCAGCGCCCTCAAGCAGCACCTGACCGGGCCGGTCTGCCAGCGCAACCAGTAGCGGCGGCACCCCATCTTCAAGTATGGCCAGCAACGTGAGTACCGCGCGGCTATCGTCATCCAGGGCCTGAACAATCTCGCGAACGAAGGCGCGGATCATTCCGTGAGATGCATGGGCAACTGCGTCGAAAGTGCCGCCTGGCAGGTTCATGTCCCGTAGCACCGTAAAGGCCAGGCGCACCAGAATGGGCCAGCCATTACTGCCAAAGGCCAGCGCATTCCGGGTGGCTGGCGTCAGGGTCAGACCAAAATGACTGGCGGCCGTGCCTATCTCCTCTGCCGTAAACGCCAGTTGCTGCACATTGATCCACCGCACCTCGTCGCGCGCCGCACGCTGCCCCAGAGAGAGTGAGGGGACGGTTCTGCTGGTGACAAGGACGCATCGATGCATCGTCGCCATGTCAACCAGACGTTGCACATAGGCGAAAGCTGGGGTGTGCTCAAGAAGATGAAGGTCATTGATGACCAGCAATGAGGTCGATGGGGTCAGCTGGTCAAGTATGGCGTCAAACATGGACTCCATCTCGATGCTGGGGTCAAAGAATCCTCTGGTGGATGGTTCAGGCAGCTGTTCATGGGAGGCCTGGCGAAGCATCTCCCGCAGGAAAACCACGGGATCGCCCTGCGCTGCGGTGGCGTCAATCCACACCACCCGTTCCCCGGCAGCGGCACGCATGCGCGCCCATTGTGCTGCAAAGGTGGTTTTGCCATATCCTGCAGGTGCGGAAATGATGACTATCGGGACGTCATGAATGAGCGCTTCAAGCCGGGGGCGGCTGACCAAGGCATACCCAAGCGGCGGTAAATCCATGTTGTCCGGGTCTCGGTCCGTGACACTACGGTTGCCATGATCCCGTTGATCCATTCGTGCCCCCCTCGACCTGATCATGCCCCTGCAAGCTGATCCAGATAACAACCTGTTGATTTTGCGTTAACTTTTCCAGACAACCCTGAATCGGATGGGCTAGGGAAGGGATTGCAACCTTACCTCTATTGCAAAGGCTGATCCAGCAGGTGATGCCATATCCCGAGCCGGGGCGGGGACAGATCATTTCCTTCCGGAACCTGCCTTTCGCTCAGAACCTATCTTTCGATAGGCGCTTTTATTCTGTGCCAATAGCAAGATGGCAGCAGATGGAGGGGCAGCGCATCCATGGAATCTGTCGAAATCCGGTGGGTGTATGGCCGTGCCCCCATGGACAAAGAGCATTGCTCCTCCGTTACCAAAAGAACCTGGAAACCACTTCCATCCGGCTACTGCAGGAGACTAACCATGTCGAAATATATAAAAGGCTGGCTGATGCCAATCCTTTTTATTCTCACCACACTGGCCGTGATGAAGGGCGGATGGTGGCTCTGGGCGCCCCTCGTTTTTTCCCTTGCCCTTTTTGTCATCGGTGATGCAGTCCTTCCGCATGATCTTTCCGAGCCGCCGCTCAAGCAGACTTTCTTGCTGAACCTGCCCGTGTACATGATGTTGCCGCTGCTCGTGGTTCTGAAC
>CAYGBB010000256.1:0-3543 GCA_964347985.1 uncultured Moraxellaceae bacterium | reverse complement strand
AGTCTCATAGCCACCAATGATGACCATGACCAGCAGGTTGGCAATCATGACCACGTCAATCAGCCCCAGAACCTGCAACAGGATGTCATTCTCGGTCAGCGTCGGCAGGTTCATGACCATGGCGGCCAGCGACTTGAGGAACTTGAAGGCATAGACGCCCAGCGCCACGATCAGCCCCAGATACATGGGCAATTGCAGCCAGCGGCTCCAGAAAATAAAGGATTCAATAGGGTTAACGACAGGGACCATGACTACCTCCGGGGAATTCGCGCGATTCTATCCATTTCGAATGCCCGCTACCAAGCACCCGGCACGATCCGCCCCCGCTTGTGCAGTTATTGCCATCCCTCCGTCTCTTACCGTCGAATAACAAAACAAGATTGCATCCCGACCCTTTTGAGGCGACCTTCGTCATCCTGACCCGTACATCCAGCCCAGGCTTGCTCGCACCATCAAAAGACACGACCAGGCCTGGCAGCCCCACCTCTACACGTCAAGCAACCCTCAAGGAGAGTCCCATGACAGCACTGTCACTGCGCCTGGCTACCAGCCTGATCCTGGCCACTACCGGTTTTGCTGCATACGCAGAAGACCCTGTTTACCATCGCGTCGACTTCTCCACAGAGGTTGCCCGTGAAATTGCCAATGACCAGCTGAATGCGACGCTCAGCCTTGAGCTTAGTGACAAGGACCCGGGCAGACTGGCACAGCAACTGACGCTTGCCATTAATGATGCCCTGAAAAAATCGACCGCCTACCCCTCCGTCAAAGCCAGCAGTGGTAACCAGCAAACCTGGCCCATTTATGGCAGCACCATCACATCAACCAGCAAACTGGAAAGCTGGCGAGGCCGCTCTGAGATCCGCCTGGAGTCCAAGGACTTCAAGGCAGCAGGCGAACTGATTGGCAAACTGCAGGAAAAGCTGCAGCTGAACGGCATCACCTTCACCGTTGCGCCGGATACGCGTCGCAAGGTGGAAGACAGCCTGACCACTGAGGCCATCAACAGTTTCCGTACCCGTGCCGATACGGTGCGTACTGCCTGGAACGCAAAGAACTACAAGCTCGTCCAGATGAGCCTGGGAACCGCAGGCGGAGGTGGACCACAGCCCCTCATGATGCGCTCCGCTAAAGTGATGGATGCCGAATCGGCACCCGCCCAAGAATTTGCCGGTGGCGAAACCCGACTGACCGTGAATGTATCCGGCAGCATTGAACTGCAGCCATAAAACACGGCTCAAACCAATTGTGAGTGCCTCATGAACAAGCAAAAACAACAATCCTTCTTCAGTGGCAAGAAAGTGCTGATCACAGGTGCCGGCAGCGGTATCGGCAAAGCCACCGCACTGCAACTTGCCGAGTGTGGCGCCCTGCTGATCCTGAGTGACCTGAATCGGGAAAGCCTGCAACAAACCGCTGACGAAGCCCGTCGTCTGGGCGCCAGTGCCGTGGATACCCACATTGTGGATGTCTCCGACTGGGATGACATGCAGGCCATGGCCGGAAAGGTGCGCAAGCAACACGGGGCCCTGGACATCCTGGTGAACAATGCCGGCGTCGGAATGGCCGGCGACTTCCTCAGCACCACCATCGAAGACTGGCGTTGGGTACTGGGCATCAACGTGATGGGTGTCGTGCATGGCTGCAAACTGTTTGCGCCGGACATGGTGGCCAATGGCCGTGGCCACATCGTGAACCTGGCCTCGGCTGCCGGCTACTATGCTGCACCCGACATGACGGCCTACTCTGCCAGCAAGCATGCCGTGATGGGACTGTCCGAAGCCTTGCGGGCGGAAATGTCTGAACAAGGTGTCGGGGTCAGTGCCATCTGCCCCGGCGTCATCAACACCGGCATTGTGGCCAGCAGCCGTATGCGCGGTGCCACGGAGCAGGCCCAGGAAAAACTGGTGAACTTCTATCGCAAGCGCAATTACGGTCCCGAGCTGGTCGCCGAAGCCATTCTTGGCGCCATTCAGCACAACCGTGCTGTAGTACCCGTCAGCCCGGAGGCCTGGGTGCTTTATGGCGCCAAGCGCTTTACGCCTGGCGCACTGGACTTTGTCAACCGCAGCCCGATGTTGCGACGGCTGCGACCTGGTAACTGAGCGCTATTAACCACATAAAAAACGCCGGCATTTGCCGGCGTTTTTTATGTGGTTAATAGCCGTAATGTCATACCGGTTTTTGCATGCCGTGCAGGATCGCTTCATGACGCGCCTGCTGCATCAGCGCCTTCATGTCCCGCACTGCACCCGCCAACCCACTGAATATCGCCCGTGCGACAAGGGCATGACCAATATTGAGCTCATTGATGCCGGTGAGCGCGGCAATAGGCTGGGTATTGTGATAATGCAGGCCGTGACCAGCATTGACCACCAGACGCCCGCTGGCATAGGTGACCGCCTCGCGAATCCGCGTCAGCTCTCGAGCTATTGCATCAGGAGTTTCTGCATCCGCATAAGCGCCGGTATGAATTTCAATGGTCGGGGCTCCCGCACGCACTGACGCATCAATCTGGGCCGCATCGGCATCAATGAAAAGCGACACATCAATGCCGAGCTTGCCCAGACGCTGGCAGGCAGAATGCACCTTGTCGAACTGGCCAACGATGTCCAGCCCGCCTTCAGTCGTCAACTCCTCACGCTTCTCCGGCACCAGGCAGACATGCGCCGGGCGAATCTCTTCCGCAAAGCGCAGCATTTCCTCAGTCACCGCACACTCGAAATTCATGCGGGTTTGCAGCACCTGAGCCATCAGGCGCAGATCGCGTTCCTGGATATGGCGACGGTCTTCGCGCAAATGCAGGGTAATGCCGTCGGCCCCGGCCTCTTCCGCCACCAGCGCAGCCTGCACCGGATCAGGATAACGCGTGCCGCGAGCCTGCCTCAGGGTTGCCACGTGATCTATATTGACGCCCAGCAGAATCGGACGAGACATAAAAACTCCTCAGGAATATTCAGCGCAAGGCCAGAAAAAGTTCACGGCTTTTCAGTGGTTTATTGCCAAGCAGTCGCGCCAGTGCACATCGGTGTATCTGTTTCAGTGCCTGCAAGGACTGCGGGGATTCCACGTCCCGCTGCGCCAACTGCAACAGCAACGCTCCGGAAAACCCTGACTGCCCGGATGATACCCGACTGAAACCACGCTCCGGATGAAAATCATAGTACAGCGACTCCACCACCATGGAGCCGGTTTGGGCATCATGTGTGTAATCAATGCTGAAACCGAGTGTTTCCAGCAGCTGCTGCTCGAAATAGCGCAGGCGGGATTCCACCATGGCGCCTTCGGCCAGCTCGCCCAGTACCTGGCCATATGACATGAAAAGACCTGACTGGACCTCATCACGGGGCAGCAGGCGATTCAGCAATTCGTTGAGATAAAAGCCGCTGAACAGCGCATTCCCCGCCAGCATCAGCGCGGGGCCTGCCGGCTCGATCTGCCGTAACGTTTTCAGCTCGCCACTACCCTGCATGTCCACCAGAAGCGGCTGAAAAAGCTGAGGGGCGCTACGCTTTGCACGCCGCCCCCCACGCCAGATACCCC
>CAYGBB010000255.1:0-3556 GCA_964347985.1 uncultured Moraxellaceae bacterium | reverse complement strand
GTCGTCATACGCTTTTTCCAGCAGGGCAGGATCGACTTTGTGCGGGGCAATAGGGATGGCACGGGCGGTCCTGAAAATGAAACCCAGCAATGGGTTCTTGAAAATATTGTGGTCCATCACAAAGCGCGGAGGGCGCCGGATAGCTGTCGCCAATACCAGCGCATCCAGAAAGCTGACGTGATTGCATACCATCACACAGGCGCCTTCATCGGGAATGCGAGCAATGTTTTTGCGCTCCACCCGGTAAAACACACTCATGAACATCCATACCAGAAAGCGCATGAGGAATTCGGGTACCAGCGTAAAAATGTAGATCGATACAATCGCAGACAGGATGGCGGTCAACGCCAGCAGTCCCGGCAGACTGATCTTGAAGACATTCAGCAGCAGCACGGCGAGCAGTGAGGCAGTGACCATGAAGAGGGCATTAATGATGTTGTTGCCGGCAATCACTCGGGCGCGGTGAGTCGGTTCAGAGCGGGCCTGCACCAATGCATACAGCGGTACAATGTAAAAGCCGGAGAAAAGCCCCAGACCAAGGAAGTCGATAATGACGCGCAGATTGCCCGGGCGATCAATGAAGGTGCTGATGTCGGGAGCCAGGCTGGTGACCGGCGGGTGATGGAGCGTGGCCAACCAGATATCAATGCCGAATGCCGTCAGGCCGATGGCACCAAAAGGCACCAGTCCCAGTTCCACCTTGTTGCCCGAGAGTTTTTCACAGAGCAGCGAGCCAATGCCGATGCCTACCGAGAGGGTGGTCAGCAGCAGGATGACTACATACTCATCTCCACCCAGTACCTGTTTGGTCAGGGCCGGAATATTGGATTGCAGGGTGACGCCGTAAAACCAGAACCAGGAGATACCAAGCACCGAGAGAAATACGGTACGGTTTTCCCGGATGAAGCCGATATTGCGCCAGGTTTCTGTTACCGGATTCCAGTTCACTTTCAGGCCAGGTGCTGCGATACCTGTGCGCGGAATGAACAGACTGGCAATGAGGCCGACTACGGCAACGCCAACAATGACGACGCTGACAGCTTCGATGCCGGCACCGGGTATGGCAATCAAATAGCCCCCGAGGATGGAGCCCGCCAGAATGGCCAGCGACGTCCCTGTTTCAATCAGGGCATTCCCGCCCACCAGTTCATTTGTATGCAGGGTCTGGGGCAGGATGGCGTACTTGATGGGGCCAAACAGCGTGGAGTGAATACCTAGCAGGAAAAGCGCGGCGATCAGGAAAACCAGGTTGTTCATGAAGAAGCCGGCACAGGCTATCGCCATGATGACCACTTCAAAGGTTTTGATCAGGCGGATCAGCGTCGCCTTGTCATAGCAGTCGGCCAGTTGACCGGCAGTTGCTGAAAACAGGAAGAACGGAAGGATGAATATCGCCTGGCAAAGCGGCGCACGAATTTCCACCGGCAGGGTGCTGATAGTGAGCGCCTTGTAAGTCAACAGGAGGATCAGGCCCTGTTTGAACACATTGTCATTAAAGGCGCCCAGGAACTGGGTAATGAAAAAGGGCAAGAAGCGGCGCTTGCCAAGCAGGCTGAACTGATTACTCATGCGGAGTCCTTGTCGTGAGGGCAGTGCGAGTCCGGCCTATCGTCGGGGTGGCGGCTGCTGTCGACGCCAAGCTTACCCGAAGCCATCTGCTGGCGTCAGGCATCAGGGCACTGCATTTATTCCACAACCCTCACATCAAAAAATGGATATGATTCCTCTTTTGCAGGGATAACAGCATGAACAGGTGGCGGCGGCTGACAGGAGGGTGTGGCGCAGGACGCTGGCTCCTTCTGCTCGCCCTGCTGTCGCCGCTGGCTGTCTCGGCCGCCGATACGATTGACCTTGTCATCAAGGGCGTAGAGGGGGAGATGCATGACAATGTGCAATCGTACATTGGCCCCTTGACCACTGATGATCTGAAAAGCTGGCGCAGCAGCCGCACGCGTCTGGAGGCGGTCACGCGTGAGGCACTTGAAGCCGTGGGCTACTACGAGCCCGTGATTGTGATTGAGCAGCGTCGTGGCGAGGTAAGAGTCAATATAACTCCCGGTGAGCCGGTACGGGTCGAGCGCTTGAGACTGGTGTTTGAGGGTGAGGCAGGCAACGATATTGCCTTCACTGCACTGCGTGAAAGCTTGCCGCTCAGGCAGGGGGATACCCTTCATCATGGTCGTTATGAAAGCATCAAGTCCGCGGTACAGGCACTGGCCGTAGAGAGGGGGTATTTTGATGCGGTCTGGGCGCGGCGAGAGGTGACAGTTGATATCAAGAAGCATCAGGCAAATATTGATCTGGTCTATGTCAGTGGTCAGCGCTTCCTCTTCGGTCCGGTCAGTTTTGTTGGTGAGGACAATACCTCCCAGACAGTGATTCGCCCGGAGGTGATGGCTCAAATGGTGCCCTTCAAGCAGGGTGAGCCCTATGAGGCGGCCGGCATCATCAAGCTCAACAAGTCTTTGCTGGACTCCCGCTATTTCAGTGTGGTTCGTGTCCGTCACTTGCGCGAGGAGGCGGTTGGCCTGGAGGTGCCGGTGCGCGTGACGGTGGCCAGTAGCAAGCCCAACGATATGGATGTGGGTATTGGTTACTCTACCGATGTCCAGGCCCGCGTGAGCCTTGCCTGGCGGCGCCCACTCATCAATGACCGGGGTCACGGGATCAGGACCAGCGCCGAGTTGTCACAGGTGCGCCGCAGTTTTGATGCGGTCTACTCCGTCCCCTGGAAACACCCGCTGGACGATGTGCTGCAATACATTTACGGGGTGCAGCGTGAGGATGTGGAAGACGTAGTGACCTACAACACGGTTGTCGGTATTCAGCGTCAGATCCAGAAGGATCAGGGCTGGAAGCGTACCTATTCCCTGCGCTGGAACCGGGAGTCCTTTGACCGGCCTGATGGTGAGGAAGGCAAGTCCGATCTTCTGCTGCCCGGTATCAGCTTTGATCGTGTGCGTAGCAAGGGTGGGGTGGACCCTTACTGGGGGGACAGGCAGTACTACCAGGGCGAGTTTGCATCCTCGAACATGCTGTCTGATGCCGATTTTGTTTCACTCCGTGTCGGTTACCGCTTGCTGAGGACAGTGGCGGACAAACACCAGTTCCTGCTTCGCACCGATGGCGGCACCATCCTCACCAGTACATTTGATGATGTGCCGCTGACCATGCGCTTTTTTGCTGGTGGTGACCAAAGCGTGCGCGGCTATGACTACAAGTCCTTGTCGCCGCGCGATGAACAGGGCATTGCTATCGGCGCTCGTAATCTGGCCACGGCCAGTATTGAGTACGGATACATGTTTGCCCGCAAGTGGCGAGCAGCAGTCTTTACCGATGCCGGTAATGCCTTTGACTCCTTGAGTGATGGCTTCAAGGTCGGGTCTGGGGTTGGTGTGCGCTGGATCTCACCTGTGGGGCCCATTCGTCTTGATTTTGCCTGGGCTGTATCAGAGCCCGACACCAGTTTCCGGGTGCACTTTTCCATGGGTGCCAGCTTGTGAGTGTCCGTGATCTCTTGCGTAGAAGTGGGCGAGCCTTGTGGCGACTTCTGCTC
>CAYGBB010000254.1:0-3561 GCA_964347985.1 uncultured Moraxellaceae bacterium | reverse complement strand
GGAATACCCGACAGCACCTTGGCAATGGCCTTGCCATTCTCCTCCAGGATATCCAGGTCATCACCAAAAAGCTTGACCGCTACATCGGTACGCACGCCAGACAGCAGTTCGTTAAACCGCATCTGTATGGGCTGGGTGAACTCGTAATTGTTGCCAGGAATGCGCATCACCCGGGTTTCCAGATCCTGCACAACCTCCTCTCGCGACTTGCCAGGATCAGGCCACTCACTGCGGGGTTTCATGATGATGAAATTGTCTGCAACGCTGGGGGGCATGGGATCGGTGGCAATATCGGCCGTACCGACTTTGGCCACAATCTTGTCTACCTCCGGCATTTCCTTGACGGCTTTTTCCAACACATCCTGCATGGCAACTGCTTGCGTCAGGCTGGTGCCCGGTATACGCAGTGCATGCAAGGCTATGTCACCCTCATACAGACTGGGCATGAACTCGCTACCCATGCGTACAGCCGTGATGCCGGCCAGCAGCAACAGCGCACCGGCCCCGAGCAACACCTTCTTCTGTTGTCCCAGTGCCCACTCCAGGCGAGTGATATAAGCCTCACGCAGCCACTGCATGATCCGCCCCTCTTTTTCCTGAACCGGCTGGGTCACAAAGAGGGCAATCGCGGCAGGAATAAAAGTGACGGAGAGGACAAGTGCGGCGATCAGGGCGGTAACAACGGTAAACGCCATCGGCGTAAACATTTTTCCTTCAACCCCGGTCAGTGCAAAAACCGGGAGGTACACCACCATGATGATGAGCTGGCCATACAGCAATGCCTGTCGGGTCTCCTTCGTTGCAACGAAGACCTCATGAAAGCGCTCTTGCCGGGTTAACACACGCCCATGCCGATGCTGGGCTTCAGCTAACCGGCGGATGGCATTTTCAACAATGACCACAGCACCATCAATGATGATGCCGAAATCAAGCGCACCAAGGCTCATCAGGTTGGCACTGACTTTCTGATTCACCATGCCGGTGATGGTGAACAGCATCGCCAAGGGAATGACCATGGCCGTGATAAGTGCAGCACGCACATTACCGAGAAACAGAAACAGCACGGCGATGACCAGGATGGCCCCTTCGAGAAGGTTTTTTGTCACGGTACTAATCGTGGCATCGACAAGAGTCGTACGGGTATAAACCGTGTTGGCCTCGATGCCCTCCGGCAACGTCTTGTTGATCTCGACCAACCGTTCGGCAACCCGCTGGGAAACATCCCGGCTGTTCTCGCCGACCAGCATCAGTGCAGTCCCCAGCACCACCTCATGACCATTTTCCGTGGCGGCGCCAGTCCGGATTTCCTTGTCCAGACTGACCCGTGCCACATCACGCACCCTGATTGGCAGGCCCGCCTCACTTTTCAGCACGATGCGCTCGATATCCGCCAGGCTTTGCGCCTGACCAGGCGCACGTATCAGGGTCTGCTCGCCATTTTTCTCGATATAACCCGCACCTACATTGGCATTGTTTTTTGCCAGTGCCGCCAACACATCCTGAAAGCTCAAGCCATAAGCCCGCAATTTAGCCGGATCAGGCGCCACCAGATACTGCTTGACGTAGCCACCGATGGAGTTGATTTCCGTCACGCCCGACACCGTACGAAGCTGAGGCTTTACCACCCAGTCCTGAACAGTGCGCAACTCCGTTAGGTCCAACGTATGACCGGGCTTTCCCTCCACCGTGTACATGAAGATTTCACCGAGGCCGGTGGCAATGGGCCCCATGACTGGAGCGATGCCAGGAGGCAAACGATCCCTGGCCTCCTGGATGCGCTCATTCACCAGCTGACGAGCAAAATAGATATCCGTGCCGTCTTCAAAAACGACAGTGATCTGGGACAGGCCATAACGTGATACGGAGCGTGTTTCCTTCAGTGATGGCAGCCCCGATAACTGGATTTCCAATGGCGCAGTGATGCGCTGCTCAGCCTCCAGCGGCGTAAAGCCGGGTGCCTCGGTGTTGATTTGCACTTGTACATTGGTGATGTCTGGTACGGCATCAATGGACAAGCTCTGGTAGTTATATAGGCCAATGGCTGCCATGGTCACCGTCGCCAGCAGGACAAATATCCGCTGACGAATGACCGCATGAAGCAATTTATCAAACATGACGGTCGTCCTTAGTGGTCGTGGGTAGCGCCGGATTTGCCGATCTCGGCTTTCAGCACAAAGCTGTTGCCAGAGGCATAGCGCTGGCCGGCCGGGATGCCTTCCACGACTTCCACAAATTTCCCGTCTGTGCGACCGAGAGTAAGCGGGCGGGCCTCAAAGTCGTCGCCATATTGGGCAAAGACCACTTGCCAATCACGAAAGGTCTGGATGGATTCGGTTGTGACGGCTACCGGTACCCTGGTCTCGTCCACAGTGATATCGGCCTCAATGAACTGGCCATCACGCCAGTGTGCATCCACATTGGGGAATTCGACATGCGCAATGGCCGCGCGGCTGGACTCGCCCACGGTTGAGCTCAGGAAGATTATTTTTCCAGTCGCGGTGAGATCGCTATCGAGGGCACGAAGGGTGACTTTCTGGCCAATCTTGATTTTTCCAAGATCCCCGGGATAGATACTGACTTCCGCTTCCATCTCGCTGAGATTGGCCAAGACAAACACTTCGTCATCCGCCTGAACCGTTGCGCCCTGTGCCACATTCTTCTGCAAGATTACGCCATCAAACGGGGCACGCAGTACGAAGCGGGAAAGCCCAGCGCTGCCTTTCCGGTTATACGCATTCAGTTCGGATTCATGCACGCCAAGCGATGCCAGGCTGTCACGAGTCTCATCAACGGCAACATCAGCTTCCGCTGCGTCACGCCGTGCTGCCTGGTAGTCCTGCTCCGACGTTATTTTCTGACCCCAGAGCTTTGTTTCACGCTCGAACGTAGCCTTTGCCTGCTCCTGGCGTTTCCGCGCGGCCAGATAACGACCTACCAGCTCGGCCTGATCACGGCTTTCCAGTGTTAACAGGGCCTCGCCACGCTTTACCTTGTCGCCCAAAGCTTTGTGTACGATAACCACCGTGCCCTGCACACGCGGCAGAATGCGTGTTTGCTGGTCATGTTTGATCTTCACTTCACCTGGCTGGGTGAGGTGTGTGGCAATGTATGCCGGCCCGGCTGTCGCAATGGTGATACCGCCACTGTTAAGCGAGGCCTGTACCAGGCGCACTCGCCCTTCCAGCGAGCTGTAAGCGAAGTGATGTGGCTTGCCTTCGTAGGTAGCTGTTACCTCCACGGCAAACGAATGTGGCTCGTACAACACCTGATCACCAATCAGATAATCGGCTTCTGGCTGGAAACGCACATTTTGCGTGGCACCCAGGCGTTTGACAGTAACAACAGCCTGCACTTTGGCGGGCGCCACGGGCTTTTCATCCATATAGGCATACAGCCGGAACTGTGGCTCCACGCCGGTTTCATAGATGCTGACCTCCAGTGCAAAATCTCCGTCCCGGAACAGTTTCCCCCCATGCTGACCTCGCTCAAACGCCTCGGCTGCCACGCTTTCATGGCCGTTTTCAGCGTCATTATTGTTACTGCAGGCTGTCAGTGCCAGAA
>CAYGBB010000253.1:0-3565 GCA_964347985.1 uncultured Moraxellaceae bacterium | reverse complement strand
ACCTTGACCTCGGCCGAATTTTTGGCGGTTTTGGGAGGAGGGTCCTCAGAGTAATGGGTCACTCCCTGTTCGTCTGTCCACTTGTAAAACTGGCCAGCCATGACCGGAGAGGCCAGGAGGGCCATGCCCAGCAGGGCCGCATGAAGTTTCAGTATTTTCATTCCGATAGTACCCAACGGAGAGGTTGACACCCGCACTATAACCACAGCACCCGCCAATTGATAAGTAACTTTGTGCAACACCTTGAACCACTTGACAATTTGCCTCCCAGACTAAAAAATTGGCAGTTCCCGATGGTGGGAGTCAGCCAGACAGTCACCCTCTGTTCCACTGACGCCGGGGCATATGCCCTGCCTGGGCCGGCCAAACGCCGTGCCCGTCCCCGCCTGCAAGATCGCAGCCCGCAGAAGGGTTGTGTTCAGGATCCCCGAACCCGGGGCGTCCGACAGGCCTGGCAAGACCCTCCGTTGTTGGAGATTTCCTCGTGCTAGAATGCGCGCGCCTGTGGCACACCCTCGTGTCGCCGCGCGTCTTGCGCTTTATTCAAGGGTGATTCTGTGGAACTTCTTTCTGGCGGTGAAATGCTCATCCGCGCCCTCGCCGATGAAGGCGTGGAGTATGTTTTCGGCTACCCCGGTGGGGCCGTGCTGCACATTTATGATGCAATGTTCCAGCAGGACAAGGTCAAACATATCCTTGTTCGTCATGAGCAGGCGGCTGGCCATGCCGCCGACGGTTATGCCCGTGCTACCGGTCGGCCCGGTGTGGTACTGGTGACCTCTGGTCCCGGTGCAACCAATACGGTTACTGCGATTGCCACCGCCTACATGGACTCTATTCCCATGGTGGTGCTGTCGGGTCAGGTGCCCTCGCATCTGATCGGTGAAGATGCCTTCCAGGAAACCGACATGGTCGGTGTATCCCGCCCCATCGTGAAGCACAGCTTCCAGGTGCGCAAAGCCGAAGACATTCCGGTCATGGTGAAAAAGGCGTTTTATATCGCCAGCACTGGCCGCCCCGGTCCGGTGGTCATCGATATTCCCAAGGACTGCACCCTTCCTGCCGAGAAATTCCCGTACGAGTATCCGGCCAAGGTCAAGCTGCGCTCCTACAACCCGCCTGGTCGCGGCCATGCCGGCCAGATCAAGAAGGCCGTGGATGAGCTCGTTGCCGCCAAGCGTCCCATGATCTATGCCGGCGGCGGTGTGGTGCAGGGTAATGCGGCTGCCTTGTTGACCGAACTGGCACGCAAGCTGAACTTCCCGGTGACCAACACACTGATGGGCCTTGGCGCTTATCCGGGTTCGGATCGCCAGTTTGTGGGCATGCTGGGCATGCACGGCACTTACGAGGCTAATATGGCCATGCACCACAGCGACGTGATTCTCGCCGTGGGCGCCCGTTTCGATGACCGCGTCACCAACAGTCCGAAAAAATTCTGCCCGAATGCACGCATCATTCATATCGACATCGACCCGGCCTCCATCTCCAAGACAGTGACGGCTGATATTCCCATTGTGGGCGCGGTTGAACCTGTTCTGGCCGAAATGTTGTCCCAGCTGCCCCACGCGGCTGCGCCGGATGCCGCCGCCATTGATACCTGGTGGAAGCAGATCGATGACTGGCGCAAGGTGCATGGCCTGCGCTACGAGCAGGCTAAGCCTGGTGAGATGAAGCCGCAGCAAGTGGTGGAAATGCTCTACAAGGTCACCGAAGGCAAGGCCATCGTCACTTCCGATGTGGGCCAGCACCAGATGTTTGCTGCGCTCTACTACAAGTATGATCGCCCGCGGCAATGGATCAACTCCGGCGGCCTCGGCACCATGGGGTTCGGTCTTCCCGCCGCCATGGGTTGCCTGTTTGCCTTCCCGGAAGAAACCGTGGTGTGTGTGACCGGTGAAGCGTCAATCCAGATGAATATCCAGGAGCTTTCCACCTGCTTGCAATATGGCTTGCCGGTGAAAATCCTGAATATCAACAACGGTTCACTCGGCATGGTGAAGCAGTGGCAGGACATGATGTACGACGGCCGTCATTCGCACTCCTACATGGAATCCCTGCCTGACTTCGTGAAGCTGGCCGAAGCCTACGGACATGTCGGCATCAAGATCACTGATCCCGCCCAGCTGGAAAGCAAGATGCGCGAAGCCTTTGCCTTGAAAGATCGTCTTGTTTTCATTGATGTCGAGGTTGATCCGTCCGAACACGTTTATCCCATGCTGATCGCCGGCGGCTCGCTGCGTGACATGCTGTTGTCCAAGACGGAGCGAACCTGATCATGCGCCGTATCATTTCTGTGTTGATGGAAAACGAATCTGGCGCACTGTCCCGCCTGGTGGGCCTGTTTTCGCAGCGTGGCTACAATATCGAGACACTGACGGTGGCACCAACCGATGACGTGACGCTTTCGCGTCTGACGCTCACCACCACGGGTGACGAGCAGAAGATCGAGCAAGTCACCAAACAGCTCAACAAGCTGGTTGAGGTCGTCAAGGTGGTGGACCTGACCGAAGGTGCGCATATCGAACGCGAGCTCCTGCTGGTCAAGGTCAAGGCCACGGGGGCTGCCCGTGCCGAACTGAAGCGTACGGCCGATATTTTCCGCGGTCAGATTGTGGATGTGACGCCGACGGTCTATACCATTCAGCTTGCGGGCACCAGTGACAAGCTCGATGCCTTCATTGAGGCACTGGCCGAAACCTCCATTCTCGAAGTGGTGCGAACCGGTGTTTGCGGTATCGCCCGCGGCGAAAAGGTTCTGAGTATTTAATCCCTTCCCCGGACATTTCCCCCTCTTCATGAAGAAGAGGGCAGGGGTGAGGGGAATTCATCGCAAGCGTTCTGCCATAAGCGGAACTGAAAAAAGAGGAAGCACCATGCACGTGTATTACGACAAAGACGCCGACCTTTCCATCATCCGCGGCAAGAAGGTTGCCATCATCGGTTACGGCTCCCAGGGCCATGCTCATGCCTGCAACCTGAAGGACTCCGGTGTCGATGTTACCGTTGGCTTGCGTCCTGGTTCAGCAACTGTCGCCAAGGCACAGGCTCATGGCCTGACCGTGACGGATGTGCCTTCCGCTGTTAAGGCGGCCGACGTGGTGATGATCCTTACGCCGGACGAGTTCCAGGCCAAGCTCTACAAGGAAGAAATCGAACCCAATCTCAAGCAGGGTGCGACGCTGGCCTTTGCCCACGGCTTTGCCATTCATTACAACCAGGTCGTGCCACGCAAGGATCTGGATGTCATCATGATTGCGCCCAAGGCTCCGGGTCACACCGTGCGCTCCGAGTTTGTGAAGGGCGGCGGCATCCCTGATCTGATCGCCATTTTCCAGGACGTGTCCGGCAATGCCAAGAAGCTGGCCCTGTCCTACGCCTCCGGCGTGGGTGGTGGTCGCTCCGGCATCATCGAAACGACGTTCAAGGATGAGACCGAGACCGACCTGTTCGGTGAGCAGGCCGTGCTGTGTGGCGGTGCTGTGGAGCTGGTCAAGGCCGGATTTGAAACCCTGGTAGAAGCCGGTTATGCGCCGGAAATGGCCTACTTCGAGTGCCTGCACGA
>CAYGBB010000252.1:0-3603 GCA_964347985.1 uncultured Moraxellaceae bacterium | reverse complement strand
ATGCAGCAGTGGGCACGCAGTGCCTTTGAAGCGGCCCTGAGGGCAAGAAAGTAATATTTTTTTCAATGGCGGTCATTGCGCGGCAGACAACCACCCTTGCAACTCTGCCTGTGTCGGGATTTTCCCGCTACAGACGACCTTCTCGTTGATCACCAGAGCCGGTGTGGCCAGGATGTCGTAGGTCATGATCTTGCCCATGTCCGTTATTTTTTCAATGTCGGCCTGGATATTCATGTTGTGGGCGGCTTCGCGGGCGACAGCCTCAAGCTTTTTACAGTTGGCACAGCCAGAGCCGAGGATTTTGATGTTCAGCATTTGATGCTCCTTACCGTGTTGGTCAGCTTGCAGTTTGTTCTCGTTGACGACGTATCAATAGATACACAGCGGCGGTTACGGCTAGCCAGGCAGCCATACCCGTGCCGAGGGTCAGCCAGTCAGTGCCATCGACCCAAGCGCCATAAAGGAGGCCGGCCACGATGCTGAACGAAGCGACCAGCGCAACATAAACCGAGGTCTTCTTCCGGCCAATGACTGCGGCCACCATCAGCATGCTCTGCAAGCTTAACTCAGGGTCCGCCATCAGGTATGCCAGGAGCGGGCCAGGGTGCATGCCTAGATCAAGGAACATCCGGGCGACAGGCACTTCCACCAGGGTTGGGAAGTACATGAACACGCCAAATCCAACGGCCACGGCATTGGCTTGCAAGGAGTTGCTGCCTGCTAGGCTTTCAATCCATTCAGGCTGAATGACCTGGCGAACCATGCCGACGATGAATACACCCACCACCAGCACAACAAAAATCTGCTTCACAAAACGCCAGGCCTCCCACAACCACCCTTGCCAATCTTCGGCAGGCAGCTTTCGGGCAAAGTACCAGACGGACAGCAACGTGAGTGCGACGCCGAATACACGGCCTGTGAAGGTAAATGCCAAGGTGCCCGGCTCAGGGGTCAGGCGCAGGGAGGCGATCAGCAAGGTGCTGGCAGTCAGGCCAAGCGCAATCCATGTCCAGCTATTGGCACCTTCGATGATGTTATCCAGGCCACGCCTGGCTGTGACGGCGATCATCAGGAGCAGGGCAATGAGCACGGACCCCTGGAAACTGACACCTTCCTCGCCTTTGTCCGGGTCAAACGGAACCCACCCAAACAAGGTGTCCTGCCACGCTTGCGCCCAGGAAAGCGGCACCCGGATGCTGAACAGATCTGCGGTCAGCGGCCAGAGCTTCAAGGTGCCTGCAATCAGCAACGCCAGCAAGGACAGCAGAACTCCCAGTGCTGGCCCGGTAACACTGGCCTTTTCGGCAAACAGGGCATCAGACTGTGCATCGTGGGTGAGGTCGTCTTTCCAGAATATGGAGGCCATCAGCAAGCCTATGCCGATGCCGAAGACCAGGCAGAGGATGAGGCGGGCGATTGCAAAGTCCGCCCCCAGGATGCTGCCGGTATAGGCCAGGGCCATGATGTTCCCGGCCGGAGCAAAAAACAGAAAGGTAATCGCCGGACCGATACCAGCTCCTTTGCGATATACCCCGGCAAACAGAGGAACAATGGTGCATGAGCAGACGGCAATCAGCGACCCCGCCAGCGCCGCAGCGGGGTAGGAGACATAGACAGGTGCATGTCGGCCTAGCCAGTGAGTGATGCTGGCTTTGGGAATGAGTGTTGCCATGGCGCCGGCAATGAAAAACGCCGGTAACAGGCAGAGGAGTACGTGTGCTGCCAAATAGGAAGCCAGACTGCCGGCCCCGCCATTGATCAGCTTGAGTACGAGTTCCATGGAGAGTCCTCAATCCTTGGCGTCAGACGCTGAGTGTTCAGTGTAATGCTAGCGAGCCTGACTGGTGTTGACGCCGATCCATTACCCGCAGAATCAACTTACGCAGTTCGCTGAACCACAGTACGGTGCTGCTCATGGCGAAGCAGGTCATCCATTGGTTCAATGTCAGTGGTGTGGTGCTGAATGCCTGGTTGAGGGGTGACCAATGGACAACCGCTACCTGCAAGGTAATGCCCAGGGCAATAGCGCCCCATAGCCATCGATTGTCGAAAATCCCCCTGAAGGCACTTGCCGATTCGGAACGGGCATTCAGGGAGTTGAACAACTGAGCCAGAACCAGCACGGTGAAGGCGGCGGTGCGTGCCGACTCAAGTGTGGCACTGCCTGGCAGAAGGCCGCCCGGTAGCAACAAGTCAAATGTCACCAGGCTGGCCAGAGCCATTACCAGGCCGATTTGCAGAACCCCAAGCCACATGCGGGCATCAATCACCCGATCAGTCGGGCGGCGTGGACGCCTGGCCATCACATCTTCGCTCTGTGGATCGATTCCCATGGCCAGGGCCGGTGCGGCATCGGTAATCAGGTTGATCCAGAGAATCTGGGTGGCCAGTAGCGGCAGGACCATTGCGCCTTTTGCATCGACCAGGCCAATCAGGCTGGCACTGATCACAGCGAGAAAGACAGTCAGCACCTCGCCCATGTTCGAAGAAAGCAGGTAGCGAAGGAACTTCCGGATGTTGTTCAGGATTCCGCGACCCTCTCGTACGGCGATGACAATACTGGCGAAGTTGTCATCAGTCAGGATCATCTTGCCGGCCTGCTTGGTCACCTCTGTTCCGGTAATGCCCATGGCAATGCCGATGTCGGCAGACTTCAGGGCCGGGGCATCGTTAACCCCATCACCGGTCATTGCCACCACATGACCTTGCGACTGAAGCGCATCCACAATCCTCAACTTGTGTGAGGGCGCGACACGCGCATACACCGAAGTTCTCTTCACCGCCTCAGCTAGGCCGGCATCATCCAGCAGATCGATTTCGTCACCGGTCAGGGCACCTGCACCCGCTTCGATGATGCCCAGATCCTCGGCGATGCGGGCGGCGGTTCGTGGATGGTCGCCTGTGATCATGATGATGCGGATACCGGCCCGGCGCGCGTCGGCAATCGCTGGCGCCACTTCTTCACGTGGCGGATCGATGATACCGACCGTGCCGATGAAGATAAGCTCGTTTTCCAGGGCCTCACCAGCCGTGATCAATTCATCTGCCCGCAGCGGTCGGTAGGCCACGGAGAGCGTGCGTAGCGCTGCTCCAGAAAGTTCATCCACATCGGCCAGGGCCTCTGCACGGATGTCATCCGTCAGAGGCACGACATCCATGCCGACCTGAACGCGGGTGCAGTGTTTGAGCAAGACATCCGGAGCCCCCTTGCTGATGAGCAGGCGCTCATTGCCCTGCTCATGGTCGATGACCAGCGCCGACATCATCTTGCGCTCAGAGGTGAAGGGAATTTCACCTGCCCGCTCGAAACGTGCCTTGCTGCGTGCTGGTGTATCCAGCTTGTGTTCGGCTACGAGGAAGGCTGCTTCCGTTGGGTCGCCCTGGATGACCCAGGTACCATCTTCCTGCTGTTGCAGTTCCGCATTACCGGCCAGGCTGCCACCACGCAGGAGCAAAACATGTTCACTGTGTACCGGGCCACAACACAGCGCCTTGTCATCATGGTGAACCCGCCCCTCCGGGTTGTAGCCGACTCCGCTGAGGCGAGCTTTGCCAGAGGCAGTCATGGTCTGCTTGATGGTCATCTCGGAGCGAGTCAGGGTG
>CAYGBB010000251.1:0-3611 GCA_964347985.1 uncultured Moraxellaceae bacterium | reverse complement strand
AGGAACGCAAACTTCATCGGATCAATACCAGGAAACTGCGTCTTCATCAGCATGGCAAAACCGGCAGAAAAACCGATAAAGGAACCGAAGGTGCCAATGTAAAGCCAGCACATCAGCCAGGTATGCTTCTGGCCAAAAATCACGGACTGGTCCTTGAACGAGCTGCGCGCCGTGGCGAGGTCATTCATGCCGAACCATGCTGCCAGCAGGCACACGACCAGGAAAGGCACCCAGACAAAGCCGGCGTTCTGCATCCAGACCTTCTGCTCGACACCATCTTTCATCAGTGTCTGCGGCTCGCCACCCATGGCACCAAATACACCCATGGTGATGACCAGCGGCACCAGGAACTGCATGACCGAGACACCCAGATTACCCAGCCCGGCATTCAGGCCCAGGGCCGTACCCTGCTGTGCCTTCGGGTAGAAAAAGCTGATGTTGGACATGGATGAACTGAAGTTGCCGCCACCAAAACCGCAGAGCAGTGCGATCAGCACAAAAGTGCCGTACGACGTTTCCGGATTCTGCACGGCAAATCCCATCCACACCGCCGGAATGATCAGCGATGCCGTGGTGATCGCCGTCCAGCGCCGGCCACCGACAATCGGAATCATGAACGAGTAGAAAATGCGCAGGGTGGCACCCGCCAATGGTGGCAGGGCGGTCAGCATGAACAGCTGATCCTTGGTGAAATTGAAGCCGATGTCATTCAGCTTCACGGTCACCATCGACCAGACCATCCACACCGAGAATGCCAGAAGCAGATTCGGAATTGATATCCAGAGATTGCGTGCAGCAATTTTCTTGCCGGTCGACTCCCAGAATGCGCTGTCTTCCGGGCGCCAGTCGTGAAGCACCGGACCCTGCTTTGCAGGAGCCCCCGACCCGGTCTTGCCTGATTGTGCTGACATGATATTTCTCCGTAAAAAATCAGTTACTGGATGAAGACAGGGGACTGGCCGATCCCTTGCCCATCATCGGAATTTTTCTGACCTCACTGAGGTACATCCAGATGAGGGACACCCACACCACGCCATACAGCAGCATGAAGGCGGAAGAGCGCACGCCGGTGATGTCCACCAGTGCACCAAACATGATGGGAAGAACGAAGCCGCCAAGACCGCCGGCCAAACCGACAATGCCGGACACCACGCCCATGTTGTCCGGGTATTCATCCGAGATGTACTTGAAGACCGATGCCTTGCCGAAGGCGAACGCCACACCCATGATGAACAACAGCGCGGTAAACACGTAAGCATTGAGGCCGATGTGGAAGGTCTGCGGACCGGTCACCGTGGCGATGGTGAAGTCAGTCTGGGGATAGGACAGGATGAACAGGCAGACCCAGCTGACCCACATCACCCACCAGGTGACGGACTGGGCACCCCACTTGTCCGACATCCAGCCACCGATGGCACGCAACACCCCGCCCGGCAGGGAGAACGCCGCCGCGAGGAAGGCCGCCGTCTGCAGATTGAAACCGTATTCGTTCACGTAGTACTTGGTCATCCACAACGACAGTGCGACGTAGCCGCCGAACACGATCGAGTAATACTGGCAGTAGCGCCATACCGCCGGATCCTTGAGCGCCTGCAGCTGATCGGCAATGGTGACCGAGGTCGCTACGCGATGGCTCTTGTCTT
The DNA here is from genome assembly GCA_964347985.1 of uncultured Moraxellaceae bacterium. Lineage (GTDB taxonomy): Bacteria > Pseudomonadota > Gammaproteobacteria > Pseudomonadales > Moraxellaceae > UBA2031. Next base: position 1,968 of record CAYGBB010000251.1, on the reverse strand, counting down.
CACTGGTGAGAAACCAGAACAGCAGCGCCGTGATGAACATGATGGCCGAGTACACCTTCGGCACCATCTGCCAGCTCGACGCGGCGATGATGGCCGGTGCCACAAACTTGGTGACAGCGGCACCGGCATTGCCTGCCCCGAAGATGCCCATGGCAAAGCCCTGGTTCTTCTTGTCGAACCACTTCGCGACATAGGCGATACCAACCGAGAAGGATCCACCGGCCATGCCCACAAACAGGCCCAGCACCAGAAAGTGCCAGTACTCTGTTGCATGACTGATAAAGTAGATCGGCAGGACACAGACCAGCATCAGTACGAAGAACACGATGCGGCCACCAAACTTGTCGGTCAGCATGCCGAGCGGCAAACGGATCAGGGACCCGGTCAGCACCGGCGTCGCCACCAGCAGGCCAAACTGGGTTTCATTCAGCTGCAACAAGTCCTTGATGGGCACGCCCAGGATGGCGAACATCATCCAGACCATGAAACAGACGGTAAATGCCAGGGTACTCATCCCCAGCACCAGCCCCTGTTGTACCTTTTGACTACTCATTTCCGGCTCCTCGCATAAGTGCCTGTTAGCGCACACTAAGCGATTACAGCTGTTGAACCTTGACCTGTATCAACATGAACCGTGCCTTGCCGGTCACGCATTCGTGCCACCTACCTCTTAAGTGGTAGCGCCCGTAAATTTATTTTTCTTTGATAACAATGAGTTGGAAAACAGGCATGACAGAGGGCTATGCTAGCCGTCATTAGCCAACTCTTTGGGGGTAGTCGTGAGGTTCAGGCCATGAAAATGTGGCATTGGCTGCGCAGTTCACTGCCGGCACGTGCGGGACTGGCCGTTATCCTGATTGCCATCCTTGCTCTGGGAAGCTCACTCAGCGCCGGCCTCATTGCCTGGCTCAGCGAGGATGATGCCTCCGCGATCAACACCGCCGGCTCGTTGCGCATGCTGACCTATCAGACCAGCTGGGCCATGGAGGCCAACGCTGGACCCGACCGCATCAGGAAACTGGGCGATGACCTGCAGCGTCGCCTGGACAGTCCGGAACTCCACACCGTGCTGGAGGGCAACCAGGACCAGTCGCTCAACAATGCCTACCTTGCCCTGAAGCAACGCTGGCAGTCGGAACTAAAGCCTTCCCTGGAGGCTGGTCGCTACAAGGAGTTCCAGTCGCACGCCGATACCTTTGTCACGCAACTGGACCACTTTGTGATGCAGCTCCAGCATCACAGCGAGCGCAAACAGATCTGGCAACAGGGTATTCAGGGGATTGCCCTGTTCATTACCGTAATCATCCTGCTGGTCGGCATGTACGAATTGCAGAACAGTGTGATTGCCCCCCTGGAAGAACTGGGCAGTGTTGCCGAACGCTTTCGCGCCGGCGATCACTCCGCCCGTGTCAGTTTCCGTTCCGAAGACGAGCTCGGCCAGATGGCACTGAGCTTCAATTCCATGGCCGATGCCATCGAGGAATCGCATCGCACACTGGAAAGTCGCGTTGCCCAGAAAACCGACAGCCTCGCCCGGGCCAACGACACGCTCGAACTGCTCTACAACAGCAGCCGCAATCTGGCGACGAGCCAGGCCAGTGCCGAGCAACTGGACGACCTGATCGATCATTTCCAGACGCTGCTTCCCGGCTTGCGCCTGACCCTGTGCCTGAGCAACAACCCGCAAACCCCTGCCGAACCGCGACTGGCCCTGCATGGCAGTGAGTCGCGCGAAATCTGTTCGCGCAATGACTGCGCCGGCTGCGAGCGCCTGCACCAGCACAACCTGAAAAGTTTTCCGGTCAGCAATCAGGGCAACCCATTGGGCGAATTGCGCGCCCACTTCACCGATGGCCGTCCTGCCGCAGGCTGGGAAGCCGGCATGATCCAGGCCCTGGCCGACCTGATCGGCACGGCACTGTCGCTGGAGCGGCAGCGTGAGCGGGATCACCAGCTGCTGCTGCTGGA
>CAYGBB010000250.1:0-3638 GCA_964347985.1 uncultured Moraxellaceae bacterium | reverse complement strand
CCTGCCAGCCATTGTGCGAGCTGAGGGTGACCGTTGCTGTTCCGGCAAATGCATCATTGGCACCACGCGTGCCGCCGCGCGCCCCTGTCGTGACATAGGCATTGTCCGAGGTGCCACGGCGCAACGAGTTGGTCACACGGAAACTGTCATTGAATTCGTACTTCATGCGCAGCGTGGCAACATCCACCACCGAGGACAGGAAATCCTGGTCCTGCAGATATGTCGGCAGATCCCCCACCGGTTTTCCGCCATCCGGCTTGATGTAGGTACCCAGATCCGGCTTGTCATTGCCATCGAGGTGGTAGAGATCGGCCACCATCTCCAGCTTTTCCAGCGGCTTCACCAGCACGGAAAATGCGTAGCCATTGCGCTCACGCTCGGCCGGAGCACGGTCCGGGACTTCCTCGAACGCCTGCAGCAGATTGAAGCGCACGGCAGCGTTCTCGCTGATCGTGTGATTGGCGTCCAGCTCGATGCGGCGATATTCATCCGTGCCGGCGCCAGCCTTTATTTTGGTGAAATCATATTCGGTGCTGGCCTGCTTGCTGATGCTGTTCACTGCACCACCCACGGTGCCGCGACCAGCAAACGTCGCACTCGGGCCTTTCGATATTTCGACCTGATCCGTGGCAAAGCTTTCACGAATGGTCATGCCCGGGTCACGCAAACCATCGACAAATACATCGCTGCGCGCCTCATAGCCACGAATGATGTAGCGGTCTCCGAAGGCATTGCCGTTTTCCCCGGTGCCGAGGGTAATGCCCGGCTGCGCCTGCAGGATTTCACGCAAGTCCGTACGTCCCGACTCTTCGATCTGGGTCTGGGTCAGCACGGAAATGGTCTGGGGGGTTTCTGCCAGCGGCTTCACATGCCTGGCATCGCCGGAGACCCTGGCCTTGTAGGGCGCATTGGCTTCGGCATAGGGATTGGTATCAATTGCACGGGCTTCGATGACGACAGTACCCAGACTCGCCTCACCCTGGCTTTCCACCTCTTCAGCCATTGCCAACGGCATCAGCATCGCGGTTGATACGCCCAGTGCCAGTGCACAACGTGCAGGTGTCGTGCTTTTGGGCGGCTGGCGCAAACTGCCAGGGCGAAGGGCTGCATTCGGCTTTGTTGTCATCATCATTTCCAGTCAAGAGGCTCACTTGGGAGCCGCCATTCTATTCAAATGATAATGATTATCAATAGCACCTTAATTATATTTAATAAAAATACCTCTTCTTCCGCCCCTCCCCGGGGGATACACGCGCATCAAGCCTGCGACCGCACTGCCTCCCGGGGCTTGCCTGCCCGCTTTGCCATGCGCTGCATGTGATTGTTCAGTTGCTGCATGACGAACTCGTAAGGCAGGGCAAACTTGCGCTGGAACCAGTACCCCACCCGGATGTCCGCCGACGTGAAGACCATGTAGCGGTTGGCCTTGATGCCCTTGAGAATGGCCCGCGCCGCCTTTTCCGGGGATACCGCCCGCCGCTGGAAATGCTCGCGGAAACGGCGAACCGCTTCATCATCCGTGTTCACACCAACCACCTCAACCGTATTCACGAGCCCGGTATCGACGCCCCCCGGGCACACCAGGCTCACACCGATGCCGTGCTGCTTCAGGTCATGACGCAACACCTCGGAAACCCCACGCAATCCGAACTTGCTGGCACTGTAGGCCGCATGCCAGGGCAACCCGAACAGCCCGGCGGCGGATGACACATTCACCAGATGCCCGCCCCTGCCCGCACGGATCATGGCCGGCACAAAGCACTCCATGACATGGATCGGACCCATCAGGTTGATCTCGATGCTTTTCCGCCAGTGCTGGTGCTGCAGATCCTCGATGCGCCCCCAGACGGCAATGCCGGCGACATTCATGAGCACATCCAGACTGCCGTATCGCGCATGAATGTCACTGGCGAACCCGCGCATGCTCTCGATATCGGCGATATCCATCGCCCGACTCATCGTAACCGTACCGCCGGCATCGCGAATCTGCGTGACCACCGCTACCAGCCCGACCGCGTTGATGTCCGTGAGAAAAAGCTCGGCACCTTCTGCCGCTGCCGCGATGGCAACGGCCCGGCCAATACCGCTCGCCGCCCCGGTAATCAGGCACTTCCTGCCTGCAAGACTTCTGACTGACATGACCTGCTCCTGCAATTATCGACAGGGCAAGCATAGGGGCTCATTCTCCCCGTCATGGTTTCCCGTACGGCCATCCGGGGTACCCAAATGGGCCAGGCGGCATTTACCGGCCCGAGTTGTGACAAGATGATCGCCTGCAAGTTCTCTGGAAGGCAGTCATGTCCGTACCCGGCAAACCGGCCGTGCCCACCTGGGTATCGACCCGACATCTGCAACACATGGTGCGCCAGGCCGAAACCGCCGGCCTGGCGGAAGCTACCCTGCTGGATGCCGCCGGCCTGTCCAGGGCGCGTCTGGCCGATGCAGACGGCATGATTCCCTTGAGTGCCATCGAGGCCCTGCTGACTGCCCTCGACCAGCAGCATGCGGGTGCCATGGTCGGCCTGCAGCTGGCGCGTGAGATTCAGCCTGCCTCCTTTGGTGCACTGGGCTTGTTGCTGCAGTCCTGCACCACCCTCGCCGATGTTCTGGAAGCGCTCGTGCGCTTCAATGGCCTGCTCAGCAACATTGGCACCACCACACTCGCCTTCGGGCCGGGAACGGTGGAGGTCCGCTGGGAGTGTGCCGCCGGCAGCCCGGCCTTCCGGCGTCATGCCAGTGAATACGTGCTGGGCATATTTGTCGTGTTTGCGCGCCTGCTGCTGCCGGGCCATGCCCATCTGCCACGCGCCGTGCATTTTGCCCATGACCTGCCCGCAGGAGCCGATCCGGGCCGCGACTACTTCTCTTTTTTCCAGTGCCCGGTTTATTTCGGGCAGGCATTCAGTGCCATTGTGATTCCGGTCAGTCTGCTCAAGGCCAGGCTGCGGCATGGTGATACCGCACTCAAGGAGCTGCTGGAGCGCCACACACTGAACTTGCTGAAAGAAAGAACACTGACAGAAAGCCTGCACGATGATGTCAAACGCCTGGTCTGCATCATGATGGCCGATGGCACGCCCACACGGGAAATGGTTGCCGCACAGCTGGGCATGAGCACCCGCAGCCTGCATCGTCACCTGCAGGAATCAGGCACCGGATTCAGGCACATCATGGACGAGGTACGACTGGAGACCGCACAGCAGCGCCTGCTGGAACACAACGACTCCATCAGCGAAATTGCCGACCGCCTGGGCTTCAGCTCACACCAGGCTTTCTTGCGCTGGTTCCGACAACACACCGGGAAAACACCCGGTGAATTCCGCAAAGAGGAGACACACACCAATGGACAATGATTTCCTGCAGCCGGCAAACGGCTGGAATGTTCTCCCGTCGCCACGTCTGCACGCCCCGGCGCCGGCAGCACGGGGCCTGTTGTTTCGCACCGTTTCACAGGTTTCCGGGTTGTTCGGCCGCAAGGAAATTCCCGATGTGTTCACGGTGCTTCATATCAACCCACGACTGTTCTGGGCCTGGCTGCTCTTTGCCTCACGCCTGATGCCGTGGGGAAAGCTGCCTGCGGCGGTGCGTGAGAAAATAATCCTGCGCACGGCGTGGAATTGCCGCAGCCGTTACGAGTG
>CAYGBB010000249.1:1597-3643 GCA_964347985.1 uncultured Moraxellaceae bacterium | reverse complement strand
GTATTTCACCACTCTACGCAGTACTGGATATGGACAAGCGCCTGGACGGTATGCGGCTGGCGGATGGCAGCCAGCTCACCACAGGCAATATGGGCCTGATGCCGGAGCAGGTGAGCACGATGCACGGCTACCGCCTGTTCTGGGATGGCCAGCAACGTCAGATGCTGGACACTTATCGCGACATGCTGCGCGCCCTGGCGGTGGCCATTACCTTGCTGTTTCTGGTGCTGGTGGCCTATTACCAGTCGTTCAGCCTGCCGGCGGTGGCAATGGTGGCGATTCCACTGGGCCTTGCCGGCGTGGCGCCGGGACACTGGATCATGCAGCAACAGTTCTCGGCGACCTCGATTGTTGGTGTGATCGCCCTGGCCGGGGTGGTGGTGCGCAACTCCTTGCTAATCATCGACTTCGTCCTGGAGTACCGCGACAAGGGTCGGCCTTTGCGTGAGGCTATTCTTGATGCCTGCGCGATACGCTTGCGGCCCATCATGCTGACGGCGCTGGCCATTGTGCTGGGCAGTGCCGTCATGCTCACCGACCCCTTGTTCGTCGGTCTTGCCATTTCCCTGATCTTTGGCACGATTGCCGCCACTGTCCTGACCCTGATCGTGATCCCTGTCCTGCTTTACCTGCTCTTGCGGTGGAAGGAGCACAGGGCAGGCCAGCAAATATAGCGTTATCAAGAGGCGACCCGCTTCAGGGCTAAGCTGCTATATGTTTCCATCGATGCAACTTGCCTAACTGATCCGACAAGTTGCACTTGGTTTTTGATGGCTACAAGCCTGTCAGATGTGTCCGGGAGGCAGGGAAAGATCAGTCAAGCCCAAGAGATATCCGAAGTAGAGCGTTCATGCATCGCCAACAATCAGAAAGCGCTCCAGGTGTCGGGCCACCTGCGGGTAGTGCTCGCGCGGCATGTGTGAGCCGAGTCGGCGCAGCTCGCGCTTGAAAAGCGCCATGATAACGGCGATCACGCCATCCAGTGTCTTGCTCACCAGGAAATTGAATTTCATCAGGTGTTTTGGCGTGTAAATGATGGGATCCATTGCTGCTTCAATAACCTGTATCAGCAGTTCCATGCCTTCGTCGGCATTAACGGCATTGCCGCTGTGCAGCTCAGCCAGGACACGAGACGCATCTCTGGCCAGATTCCTGTCGACAGGGAAAGCGATATGAGCCTGGCGTTGGCCATGCAGTGTCACTTCATGCACGATGCTGTTGTAGTGCGCGATAACCGGAACCAGTCTCTCGCTGGAAATATAGCTGACGATCCAGCCCAGATAATGGTGAATTTTTTCCTTGATGCTAGTGGTAACGGTAAGCGCGGCCTTTATGCTCTGGCTGCTTTTTTCGTCTTTGTGCAATTCGAGTAGCAAATCGGTAAAGCAGTGGTCGAGCAGGTCACAGAGTGCATCAGCCAGAAGCAGGGCCCCTGCTTTTTTGTCGGCATCGTTGAGGCCGTGGTGTGAGCGCCTGGTGAGGTCAGCAAGTTTGACTGGAATATGCGTACGCAAGGGGCAGGCAACGAACGGTGGCTGGATTGGCATGAGATTCTCTCGGAAAGCGTGTGCGAATGCGATTCGGGAACTGGCTTCCTTGCTGGGCGGGTGTATTTGCCGGGCGGAGAGTGTGGCCACGCCAAAGGGCATGCCTGTCACGGCAATCAATCACAGCAAGACTGGCGTAATTGTCAGTGGGGGTGGCTGCTCAGACAATCCGGTAAATCATGGTGCCATTTGCGACAGGCTTTCCTGTGGGCTCTTCCGTGATAGTGACATCGCAGAAAATAAGTTCCTTTCCGCGCTTAACCGCGTGTGCGGTAGCGATGATGTTCGTGCCCAGCGCGGCCGACAGATAGTTAACCGTCAGGGAAACGGTTGCCGCTTTCATCCCCCTTGCAGGATCATGCCCGGACCAGGCGGCCAGAGCACCTGTCAGGTCAAGAAGGCTGCTGATCGCGCCACCGTGGAAAGCATCACCACCGCCTGCCAGCTCCGCACGAAAGGGCAGGCGAACCACGGCTTTGTCGGCGATGACTTCGATGAC
>CAYGBB010000249.1:0-1587 GCA_964347985.1 uncultured Moraxellaceae bacterium | reverse complement strand
TGAAGCGACAATGGGGTTGATCATGTCTTGCTCTCGTTTTCTTTGCGGCCAACAGGAAAAAGGAATCGGCCGATGCAAACTAGCTTGCCTTCAAGTCGTAACTGAACGGATACGGTGGTAATGCGTCGACCTGCACGCACAATATTCGGGATGGCTTGCAAGGTTCCCTCAAACGCCGGCCGCAGGTAATCAAAAGTCATCGTCGAGCATAAGGGCAGCTCATCATCGCCGCGCTGGCGGGCCAGATGGGCTGCGGCTGTCACTTCACCAAAGCTCGCAAGAATGCCGCCATGAAACGTTCGGATCATGGGATTCCCGATATGCGAATCACGGAAATCCATGAAGTACCGTGTTTCTCCGTTCAGCGTTTCCTCGCGAAAGCCGAGAAAATCGACAAAAGGCTCGTCACACAATTTCATGATGATGGGTGTCTCTGCGCTAATGGGCTTTGCACTCATTGTCAGGAGCCTCGAACTTCACTGTCGAAGGTGGGCCCCATGGTGCCGATGGCGAAAGAGCCGGCAACTATCGCCAACAGCTCACCACTGTCTTCTGCAAACGCGCGGCCACTGATAAAGGCAACCGTATCGGTCTTGCCTATGCAGTCAACAACCGCTTTCAAACCAGCGGCGGGTGGAATGCTGCGAAGAAAATCGACACGCAAATCAATAGTGGCAATCGGCTTTAATGAGCCCAATGATGAAAAAATAGACAGCCCGCAGGTCGTATCAAGCAGTGTTACCAACGCGCCTCTGTGCAGCGAACCCCTGCGATCAGACAACTGCTCAGAGAATGGCATGCTCATCTCGGCATGACCGTCGTTAACAATGCCGATATCAATTTTGAATGTATTGAACAAAGGGTGATTAGTACCAAAAAACGCTTTAGCCATCATGAGATGTGGAGCGATAACACTGTCCATTTTTTGGATTCCCGCCATCTCTGGCCGATTTTTTTGAGGCGACAAGGGGCATTCTTCAGAGCGCAAGGGCGGCATCTGCATAATTACGTTCTGCTTTCATGACGGCAGAGATGGCGTCTGCAACAAGTGCATCAGGGAAATGTGTGCTTTCGGAGGCTGACTTCAGGCACTCCGCTAATTCAGACCACTTTTTTTCGCTAGCCCTCATCAATACCGGGAGTCGATGTAGAAGTATGCCTGCGTCATAGTGAACCGCCTCGTCGAGGAACTCGGCATACATTTTCCGGAATCCGCCACCTCCAGTTCCGCGCTTCTCTATGACTTGATAGGCAAACCGGGTTGTCCAGCGCCAATCGTCAGTTGTTTCCCAGCGACCAAGGTCAGCCAGCCAGGTTTCCAGTGCCGATATTCCACTCACGGCCAATGCTTTGGCATTGTAATGTATTACGTTTGTGATTATCTCTGGAGTAATTTCCCCCCGAAACTCTTCTGGCGTGAACATGTTGCCATGGTGAACAAACGGTAGCTGGGTAGAAAAGCGTGCGCGGGTGAGGGCCTCCTCCGTGACAGACAGCACATCGGGGCGCTCGGTGTCGGTAACCAGAACATCGCCCGTCTCCGGGTTTCTCGACCAGGCCGCTATGGCGTGGCCCGGAAAGTGGGTT
>CAYGBB010000248.1:0-3656 GCA_964347985.1 uncultured Moraxellaceae bacterium | reverse complement strand
GCGGAATAAAAAAACCGGTATCCCTGCAAAGGAATACCGGTTTTTTCATGGGCGGGAAATGTGGTGCGGGATCAGCGCCGCCAGAATGCTGGCGTGAACAGCACCAGCACGGTGAAGATTTCGAGACGGCCAAGGATCATGCCGCCAATCAGGATGATCTTGCCGGCAATGCTGACGGCAGAAAAATTGTTGCTGGTCGAGCCCAGGCCAACGCCGCCGTTGTTAAGGGAGCTCAAGACCGAGCCATAGGCGGAGGTGAAATCGAGGCCGGTGGCCATCAGGCTCCACATCATCACAATAAAGACCAGCAGGTAAAGGGTGAGGAAACCCCATACGGCATCAATCACGCGGTAGTGCACGGTTTTTCTGCCTAGTCGAAGCGCAAATACGCCATTGGGGTGCAGCAGCCGCGAAATCTCGCGCAGGCTGTGACGGAGTGCCAGAAGGATGCGCAAGGGCTTGACGCCGGAGGCGGTAGAGCCCGCCATGCCGCCCATCACCGTGGCACTGATGACCAGAAACGGCAGGATGCCTGGCCAGATGGTGAAGTCCGTGCTGACCAGACCGGTGGTGGTGATCATGGAGGTGCTCATGAAGGCGGCCTGACGCAGGGATTCGAGTGCCGGCATCGGGCTTTGTATCCACAGCGAGACGGTAATCAGGGCAATCAGCAATCCCAGCGACAAGGCAAAAAATCGCAGCTCGGGATCGCGCCAGTAGGCGACAAAGCGGCCACGGCGCAACGCCATGAAGTGCAGGCCGAAATTGATGGCGCCCAGGAACATGAAAACGACAAGAATGAGTTCAATCACGGCGCTGTCAAACCAGGCAACGCTGCTGGTGTGCGTGGAAAATCCGGCAGTGGCGATGGCAGAAAAACTGTGGCACACCGCATCGAACCAGCTCATGCCGGCGAGGCGCAACGCCAGTACGCAGGCCAGGGTCAGACCGACATAAATGATCCAGAGCGCCTTGGCGGTTTCCGTGATGCGCGGCGTGAGCTTGTCCTTGACCACCCCGGGCGATTCGGCACGATAGAGTTGCATGCCGCCAACGCCCAGCATGGGCAGGATGGCAATGGCCAGCACGACAATGCCCATGCCACCCAGCCAGCACAACTGATGACGGTAATAGTTGAGCGATGGTGGCAGACTGTCCACATCGGCAATGACACTGGAGCCGGTGCCGGTCAGCCCCGAGAATGATTCAAACAGGGCATCGATCAGGACCAGCTCATGATGCGGTGCCAGCAGGAACGGGAAGGCACCAATCGACCCGAACACCAGCCAGAACAGCAGTACCACCACAAAGCCATCGCGCGGGGTCAGTTCTTCGCGATGGTGGCGATGTGGCCACCAGGCCAGCAGACCCAGTCCCACGATCTCGGCAAAGGCCACGGAAAACGCAGTGGCGCTGCCATCCCCGAAATACAGGCTGAGCAAAAAGGGTGGTAGCAGCGTCACGCTGTACATCAGCATGAGCAGGCCCAGAATACGAAGAATCTGGCGCACACTCATGACGTTATTTTTTCCAGAAAGCTGCGACGGCGGTTAAAGAGTTTTTCAATCTCGGGAATTTCTTTCTTGTCTGTCACAAACACGATGACATGATCGCCCGCTTCGATGCTGCTGTTGTCATGACCCATGATGACGGTGTCGTTGCGCACGAGTGCACCAATGGTGGCACCCTGCGGCAGCTCCAGATCACGGATGGCGCGTCCGGCAATGGGGCAATCGTCATGAGCCACCACTTCGATGGCCTCGGCGGCGCCACGGCGCAGGCTGTGCACGGAAATGACATCGCCCTGGCGCAGTTCGGTGAGGATGGTGCCGATGGTGATCTGTTGTGGCGAGACCGCAATGTCGATATCAGTGCCCTCGACCAGATCGGCGTAAGCCGGGTTGCTGATCAGGGTGAGCACCTTGCGGGCGCCCATGCGCTTGGCCAGCAGGGAGGCCATGATGTTGTCTTCATCATCATTGGTGAGGGCGCAGAAAACATCGGCAGTGGAGACGCCGGCCTCCTGCAGCAATTCACGATCAGAGGCCGAGCCATTCAGCACCAGGGTCTTGTCCAGCTTGCCGGCGAGTCGTTCGCTGCGGGCAGCATTGAGTTCCACCAGCGTCACGGAATAATCATTTTCCATGGCCGCGGCCAGACGCTCACCAATATTGCCGCCGCCGGCAATCACGATCTTGCGGTAGCGTCCTTCCACGCGCTGGAATTCACTGAAGATGCGCGCCAGATCTTCACGTTCGGCAATGAAGAACACTTCATCATCGGTTTCGATGCGGGTGTCGCCTGTCGGCTTGATGGATTCGCCGCGACGGTAGATGGCGGCCACACGTGCATCCACATCCGGCAAGTGCTGGCGCAGTTCCGACAACTGATGCCCGACCAGAAGACCATCCTTGCGTGCCCGTACCCCGATCAGGCGCACCTTGCCGCCGGCAAAATCGAGCACCTGCAGGGCGCCGGGGGTTTCCAGCAGGCGGCGGATGTGATCCGTCACTGCCTGTTCCGGACTGATCAGGGTATCGATCGTCATGTGCTCGGAAGTGAACAGGCCGGGGAAATCCAGATATTCGGTGGCCCGGATACGGGCAATGCGATTGGGTGTCTTGAACAGGCGGCGGGCAATTTCGCAGGCGACCATGTTCACTTCGTCACTGGCAGTGACGGCAATCAGCATGTCGGCATCTTTGGCGCCGGCCTTGAGCAGGATGCTCGGGTGCGATGCCTTCCCCTGCACGGTGGCAATGTCGCTGCGCTCGGCCAGGTCGGCCAGGGCGGCAGCATCGGTGTCGACTACCGTGATGTCATTGTGTTCGTGCGCAAGGCTGGTCGCGAGCGTGGCACCCACCTGACCGGCACCGAGAATCAGTATTTTCATTTGGCCCCCTCTGTGTTCAGTCTAGCCGTTTCAGCAGTGCCGCGGCATGGGGCTGCACTGCAAGGTGATTGCGGCCTGGGGGCAGCCGGATTGTGCGGAAAGATCAGCCGTTTTTTTGCAGCAGGGCGTAGTAAAAACCGTCATGGCCATTGGCCTGCGGCAGCAGTTGCCGGCCATGCGGTCTGGCGTCACCTGCCTTGAGGGTCAGGGGTATTTCCCGGGCGTCCTTATGGGCACTGAGGAAGCGTGTCATCTGCTCCTCGTTTTCCGCTTTCAGGATGGAGCAGGTGGCATAGAGCAGGCGGCCACCCTTGGCGAGCAGCGGCCACAGTGCCTCCAGTAGCGTGCGTTGTTGCTCCACGGTCTGGGCCACGTCACTGGGGCGACGCAACAGCTTGATGTCGGGATGACGACGGATCACGCCAGTGGCGGTACAGGGTGCATCCAGCAGGATGCGGTCGAAGGCTTGGCCATCCCACCACGACGCGGTGTTGCCGGCATCGGCAGTACGGATCTCGGCCTGCAGCTGGAGCCGTGCCAGATTTTCATGAATGCGGGTGTTGCGGGTGGCATCGCTATCGATGGCCAGTAGCTGGCAGTCCGCTGTGCGCTCCAGGATGTGGGCGGTCTTGCCACCGGGAGCGGCGCAGGCATCGAGGACGCGCTGACCGGACCTGGCATCGAGCAGGGTGGCGGCGAGCTGGGCCGCTTCGTCCTGTACCGAAAACAGGCCGTCGTCAAAGCCGGGCAGCTTGCGCACATC
>CAYGBB010000247.1:0-3675 GCA_964347985.1 uncultured Moraxellaceae bacterium | reverse complement strand
CGAGATTGCCGGCACTGGCCGGATTACCGCCGAGCGTGCGCAGCTTTTCCAGCTTGGCCATCTGTATCTCCAGACGCTTGCGTGATTCCAGTGCCTGCTGCATCAGGGGTGCCAGCGCCTGCTTGCACCAGCGCTCCCCTTCGCTGCGGGCGCGCTCATGCACCGCTGATGCTTCCCGGGCCAGCGTCTCGAAAAAACGGTCAAAGACCTTCTGCTGGCTGGTCAGCAGATTGCCCAGCCGGTTCTTGTAGGGACCGGCCTGCGCTTCAAGGTCATCCAGTTCGCGCAGAAAGTGACCGGCATCCATGCGCGGCACGGGTGGGGCCGCCGCGCCGGTATCCTGTGTGTACCGCTCATAAAGCTTCTGTACCAGCATCTGGGTGGTTTCCACTTCGCGGCGAAACATGCCGAGATCGGTGCGCAGCCCGGAGAAAAAGCCGGTGACTGCCGTGGGCACCCCCATGCCAAGGCGATTGGCCGCTACCTGCTCGTGGGCGCGGGTAAAGTGCCCCTCCAGCTTGGCCGGTGCCAGGGAGACCACCAGGCGCGGCAGCTGCTGCTCCAGCAACTTGCGGCTTTGCTGCAGGAACGCCAGGCGCTTGTTGTAGCTGGCCTGCTCCTGCTGGGTGGCCCGCGTCAGGATCACGAGTTCATGCTCGGTATCACGATGACCACTGGCCTGCACCCGCTCCTCTGCCTCGGTGCGTACCCGCTGGGCCAGCACGGCCTGACGGCTGGCCTCAACCATATCGGTCAACTCCCGCACCAGCGTCACCTTGAGGGCCGACTCCTTGGCATTCACCACGGAACGCGCCAATGCCCCCTCCAGCTGCTCCAGACGGCTGCGGGCCAGCAGCTCGGCATCGTTGTGCATGCGGGCCTTCAGGCCCTGTCTCGCCGACAGTGGCAGCACATTGTCCGGTGACAGATGCAACTGCTTGGCAGTGAGGCGGGCCAGCCGGTTGACGGCCTCATCCGCCTCTTCGGGCTCGTCATCGTCGTCCCACATCAGGTCAATCTTGTTCAGCACGGCATAGGTGGCGGCCCCGCGACGCTGGGCGATTTCCTTCACATGACTGTTCCAGATGGCAAAGTCACTGGCAGTTACGCCGGAATCGGCCGACAGCACAAAGACCAGGGCCTGCGCGTCGGGCAGCAGGGACAGGGTCAGTTCGGGCTCCGAACCCAGGGCATTGAGACCGGGGGTATCAATGATGGCCAGACCCTGCCGCAACAGCGGGTGGTCGATATTGATCAGGGCATGACGCCAGGCCGGGATGTGCACATGCCCCGGCTTGGACAGTGAAGGCTCCAGATACTCGACCTGGAAGCCCAGCTCCGAGGCCACCTCAAAACTCACCTCACGGGTTTGCGCCACCTCCATGAAGGTTTTCTTGAGGGCGGCCGGATCGTCCAGATTGATGGTGAGGTGCACCCAGTGCTCCAGCTGGCGTTTGTAGGTGCTGAGCGGAATATTGTCGCCGCGGGTCTGGATGGGCAGCAGCTTGATGTAGGCGCCGGTGGCACTGGGATCGTAGAACAGCTCGGTCGGGCACATGGTGGTGCGGCCGATGCGGGTCGGCAGCAGGCGCTGGCCATAATGCTTGCCGAGGATGGCATTGATGAGTTCGGACTTGCCACGCGAGAACTCGCCCACAAAGGCCAGCAGGATGCGATCAAAGCGCAGGGTCTTGAGGGCAGCGGCCAGGCGGGCATCCACTTCGCGATTATTAAGCCCCTGCGCATTCAGCCAGCCCCGGTAACGGGCAATTTCACGGGCGATGGCCTGTTTCCAGGCGGTAAATGCCTCGACCTGGCGGGAAAGCTGGTCCTTGTCGATACCCGTCATACCTACTCCTCGTGTCACGCCGGAAGCCGAACGGCCCGGCGTAAAATCAGGTCAACTCCTGCAGGGCGGCGGGCAACTCTTGCGGCTGCCTGATGCGCACACGCTTGGCACGTGCACCCTCCCCGCTGGTTATTTCCACAGCCGACAGCGCTACTCCGCAGGCGGCGGCCAAAAACCGGCACAATTCCTTGTTGGCGCGCCCATCCAGTGGCGGCGCGGCCAGCCTGATCTTGATGGCGTCGCCGTGCACCCCGGCAAAACCACTGTTCTTTGCACCGGGCTGGGCATGCACCATCAGCACCAGATCGTCCCCCTCGAACCTGACCGGAGGGATCGGGGACACGGTCATACCGTTTATACCCCCAGCAACATGGCGACTTGTTGCGCGGAATACTTCAACAGGATTTCCAGCACCTGTATCCCCAGGATGGCGATGATCGGTGACAGATCAAAGCCCCCCATATTGGGCAGCAGGCGGCGGCAAGGCGCCAGTACCGGCTCGGTCACCTGGAACACCAGATGCACGGCCGGGCTTTGTGGCGCCACCCACGACAGGATGGCACCACCGATGATCATCCACAGGTAAAACTTGAGCAGCAAGGGCAACAATCCGCTGAGGGCCGTGATGGCATCACCGCCAAAGGGGAAGTTCAGCAGCGCCACAAAGCCGAGCAACACGGCCGGTGGCTGCTGGCCATACGCCATCAGGCTGACCGCCGTGATCTGCAACAGCTTGAGCAGCACAATCAGCACCAGCGCACCGATACTCCAGCGACTGGCAGCCGAACGCCGCATCCGTATCACGCCCGCGGGTGGTTGCTTGCGCTGGAACATGCGATCCAGCGGATCAACCAGCCGGGAGGTGGCATGCACGACAAACTGGCTGACCGGGTTGTAAAAATCGGCACCGAGCGCCTGCAGCAAAAAGCGCATCCAGAGCACGAAAATATAAAGGTCGACACCCGTGTTGAGCAGCAGCCGGGCAATTTCATGCAAGGGATTCATGCGCTTCCTTTACTCCGCCTGACCAAGCTGGGCCGCCAGTTCGCCGCCACGGGCGGCACATGCCGCCAGCGCACGCGCAAAAATATCGCGCAGACCGGCCTCATCAAAGGTCGCAATGGCGCGCTCCGTGGTGCCACCGGGCGAGGTCACCCGCCGGCGCAGCTCGTCCGGGCCGACGTCTGCCGTGATGGCCATCTGTGCGGCCCCCAGCGCGGTCTGCAAGGTGAGTGCCCGGGCCGTTTTCTCGTCCAGTCCCAGCTCGCGTCCGGCGGTCATCATGGCTTCCATGACATAGAAGAAATAGGCAGGACCGGAGCCGGATACAGCCGTTACGGCATCAATCAGGGGTTCGCTGTCGACCCACAGGGCCAGGCCCACCGCGCCCAGAATGCTCTCGGCACTGGCACGCTGTCCGGCACTGACACGGTCATTGGCAAACAGGCCGGTAGCACCGGTTTGCACCAGGGCCGGGGTATTCGGCATGGCACGCACCACCGGCAGCGGACCGCCCAGCCAGCGCTCCAGGCTTGCGCAGGGAATGCCGGCCGCAATCGAAATCACCAGTGGCTGCCGCGCCTGCACAAGGCCGGCCAGCGGCTTCAGCACATCGGCCATGACTTGCGGCTTCACCGCCAGCACCAGCACATCGGCACGCTCGACCAGTTCGCGGTTGTCGGCCGTGGTAAACAGCCCGCGCTGCTGGTGCGGCACCAGTGCCGCCGGCCAGGCGTCGGACAGGGAAATGTCGGCGGCACGCCAGCCGCGCGCCAGCAAGCCGCCGGCGAGAGCCGAGGCCATGTTGCCGGCCCCGATGAATCCGA
>CAYGBB010000246.1:0-3687 GCA_964347985.1 uncultured Moraxellaceae bacterium | reverse complement strand
CGGCTACCCCGCTCGTGTTTCCGAAAATGAGCGAGTTTGACGAAAAACTGTATCCAAAGATGGCATGATGCACCTCCGCTTTTCCTGACGTGTTGCCATGACTGATTCCTCGATCGAAGTGTATGCCCGGCTTTCCCCGGATCTGGTCATTCAGGCGGTGGAGAGCACGGGGCGGTTGAGTGATGCCCGTGTGCTGGCACTCAACAGCTACGAGAACCGCGTCTATCAGGTGGGCATCGAAGATGAAACGCCCATCGTGGCCAAGTTCTACCGCCCCGAGCGCTGGACAGACGCGCAACTGCGCGAAGAGCATGTGTTCACGCGCGAACTGGCGGCGGCCGAGCTGCCGGTGGTGGCCCCGCTGGCCGATGCCAATGGCGAAACCCTGTTCACCTTCGAGAGCTATCGCTTTGCCCTGTTCACCCGCAAGGGCGGGCAGGCGCCCGAGCCGGGTGATCCCGAGCAGTTGCATCGTATCGGCATGCTGCTGGGTCGCCTGCATGCGATTGGCCGGCGCCAGCCCTTTGTCGAGCGCCCGGCACTTACCCTGGAACGGTTTCTGGACCAGCCTGCCGAGGCGGTGACAGCATCGGGCTTTCTGCCGGAGGCATTACGCAGCCGCTATCTGGCCGTAATCGCCGCGCTGCGCGACAAGATCCGCCGCAGCGGGCTGGAGTCGGCCTCACGTATCCGTACCCAGGGCGACTGTCATCCCGGCAACATCATCTGGACCCGCGATGACGGCCCCTGGATGGTGGACTTTGATGATTGCCAGTCTGCCCCGGCCGTGCAGGATCTCTGGATGCTGCTGGCCGGTACGGCGCATGAGCGCGAAATGCAGCTGTCGGAGTTGCTCGACGGCTACGAGATGTTTGACACGTTCGACAACCGGGAGCTGGCGTTCATTGAGCCTTTGAGGGCCCTGCGCATGGCGCATTACGCCGGCTGGCTGGCCCGGCGCTGGCATGATCCGGCCTTTCCGATGCACTTTCCCTGGTTCAACACGGACAGTTACTGGCAACAGCATGTGGCGGAGCTGGAAGAACAGAGCCGGCACATGGATGAGGCCGTCTTGCGGCGCCTGTAGGGCTGAAGTTATATAGTTATCGGCTATCAACTATATTTATATTATATATTTCATATATCGGCAGTCTTGTCCTAGTATTCTCCCATCGCGTGCACCGGCCCGCTGAACAGGGGCGGTTTTCATCAACTTTTTGCATATCAACCGTTCATTTTCATATCAACCAAAGGAGCAACACATGTCCCTCATCAATACCGTCGTGCAGCCGTTCAAGGCCCAGGCTTTCCATAATGGCAAGTTCATTGAAGTCACCGAGCAGTCGCTGATGGGCAAGTGGTCCGTCCTGATCTTCATGCCGGCCGCCTTCACCTTCAACTGCCCGACCGAAGTGGAAGATGCTGCTGAAAACTATGCCGAATTCCAGAAGGCTGGTGCAGAAGTGTATATCGTCACCACCGACACCCATTTCTCGCACAAGGTGTGGCACGAGACATCGCCTGCGGTCGGCAAGGCCCAGTTTCCTCTGGTGGGTGACCCCACGCATGCACTGACCAACGCGTTTGGCGTGCACATTCCTGAAGAAGGCCTGGCACTGCGCGGTACGTTCATCATCAATCCGGCTGGCGAAATCAAGACGATGGAAGTGCATGACAACGCCATCGCCCGCGACGTGAAGGAAACCCTGCGCAAGCTGAAGGCTGCCCAGTACGTTGCCAGCCACCCAGGCCAGGTTTGCCCGGCCAAGTGGAACGAAGGCGCCAAGACCATTGCTCCGTCCCTGGATCTGGTCGGCAAGATCTGATCGTTCTGCCCCCGCCCTGCCGTTGTCGGCAGGGCGGGGGATTCTGAAAAAATCCATCCGGTTTTTTCCGGCTTCCGGTGCCACAAGCGCCGGGGCTTCCCCGAATATTGTTTCTCGAAAGGTGATTGACCATGCTTGACGACAATCTCAAAACCCAGCTGAAGGCTTACCTGGAGCGGCTCGTCAACCCGATCGAGCTGGTCGCCTCTGTCGATGGCTCTGCGGCATCTGCCGAAATGATGGCGCTGCTGAATGACATCATTGCGCAAAGCGACAAGATCTCGCTGCGCGAAGACAACACGGCTGCTGTGCGCAAGCCGTCGTTTGCGGTGAACCGCATTGGTGAAGACACCGGTGTGCGCTTTGCCGGACTGCCCATGGGGCACGAATTTACCTCCCTCGTCCTGGCGCTGTTGCAGGTGGGTGGCTACCCGCCCAAGGTCGAGGCGGATGTGCTTGAGCAGATAAAGAATCTGCAGGGCGAATTCAGTTTTGAAGTCTACATTTCGCTGAGCTGCCATAACTGCCCGGATGTCGTGCAGGCACTCAACCTGATGGCGGCGTACAACCCGGGCGTGCGCTGCACCATGATTGATGGCGCACTGTTCCAGGATGAAGTGAACGAGCGCCAGATCATGGCCGTGCCCAGCGTGTTTGTTAATGGCGAACTGTTTGGTAACGGCCGCATGACGGTGGAAGAAATCCTCGCCAAGGTCGACACCGGTTCTGCCGAGCGTGATGCGGTGAAGCTGAACGCGAAAGAAGTGTTTGATGTGCTGGTGGTGGGTGGTGGCCCGGCCGGTGCAGCAGCGGCAATTTACGCCGCCCGCAAGGGTATCCGTACCGGTGTGGTGGCTGAACGTTTCGGTGGTCAGGTGCTGGACACCATGGCGATTGAAAACTTCATTTCCGTGAAGGAAACCGATGGCCCGAAACTGGCCGCCGGCCTTGAGCAGCATGTGAAGTCCTATGACGTGGACATCATGAACAACCAGCGTGGCGTGAAACTGGTTCCCGGTGCCATCCACGCAGTGCAGCTGGCCAATGGCGCCATCCTGCGCAGCAAGACGGTGCTGATTGCCACCGGCGCGCGCTGGAGGGAAATGAATGTGCCCGGCGAGAAGGAATACCGTGGCAAGGGTGTCGCCTATTGCCCGCACTGTGACGGCCCGCTGTTCAAGGGCAAGCGCGTGGCGGTGATCGGTGGTGGCAACTCCGGCGTGGAAGCGGCGATTGATCTGGCCGGTGTGGTGGCGCATGTAACGCTGATCGAGTTCGACAGCCAGTTGCGTGCCGATGCCGTGCTGCAAAAGAAACTCTACAGCCTGCCGAATGTCAGTGTGATTGTGTCGGCACAGACCACCGAAGTGCATGGTGATGGCGAGAAGATGAACGGGCTTTCCTACAAGGATCGCAACACGAACGAGATGTACCGCCTGGATCTGGCCGGCGTATTCGTGCAGATCGGTCTGGTGCCCAACACCGACTGGCTCAAAGGCACGGTGGCACTGAGCAATCGCGGCGAGATCGAGGTGGATGCGCGTGGCCAGACCAGCGTGCCGGGCGTGTTTGCTGCCGGTGACGTCACCACGGTGCCGTTCAAGCAGATCATCATTGCCATGGGTGATGGCGCGAAAGCATCGCTTGGTGCATTTGATCACCTGATCCGCACTCCGGTGGTGGAGGAAGTAGCCATGGCCTGATCCGGTTGCATCAGACGGACCGAGCCGGTAAAACCCGAAGGCCCTGCGGTGGCATTCATCGCAGGGCCTTTTCATTTTCAGCCACAGGTTGCCGAGATGTCCGGAAAACAGTCAGTACGCTGGAACTCCACCATGGGCTTTGGCCTGGCGGTGCTGGG
>CAYGBB010000245.1:0-3707 GCA_964347985.1 uncultured Moraxellaceae bacterium | reverse complement strand
GACTGACCATCCTCTCAGACCAGTTACCGATCGTCGCCTTGGTAGGCCTTTACCCCACCAACTAGCTAATCGGACATGGGCTCCTCTGATAGCGAGAGGTCCGAAGATCCCCCCCTTTCTCCCGTAGGACGTATGCGGTATTACCTCCAGTTTCCCGAAGTTATCCCCCACTACCAGGTAGATTCCCATGTATTACTCACCCGTTCGCCGCTCGCCGCCAGGGTTGCCCCCGCGCTGCCGCTCGACTTGCATGTGTTAGGCCTGCCGCCAGCGTTCAATCTGAGCCATGATCAAACTCTTCAGTTTAATTTCTAACTAGCACCTTAAGGGTGCCAAACTTGGCTCAGCGTATATTCAAATTCACAAATTGCTTTGTGCGTCTTCCTATCGCTGAAAATCTATCTTCCGATAAACCCCAACAACAAGAACCCACACAAGTTGTCTGATCAAACTGTTAAATAGCAAATCCTGACTCGTCATCAGGACCTTCCCACTTGGGAGCCGCGTATTCTACAGCGCATCTCCTTCGTGTCAAGCATCTTGTTTAACTTTTTTCGCTACCGTCACCAGCAACGCATTTCACAAGACACTTGCAACCCGCTGATTTTCCTGAGGTTTTAATTCTCAGTCCGCATCAGCGCGTCGGTGTGGGGCGCATTATAGGGAGCTGGCTGAGGGTGTCAACGTTATTTCATGAATTTCGTTCTGACTGCCTGAAATTCCACCAAATACGCATTCCGAGGAGCAAAAACAGCACCAATGCATAGGGCCAGATGCTGGCCAGGCCCAATTTGTTAACCCATGAGAAGTGCAACAGCACCAGCAGGGACGCTGCATAAACCAGGCGATGCAATCGCACCCAGCGCTGACGGAGTCGGCGCTGCCACCCTCGCGTGGACGTTATGCCAAGGGAAAGCAGTATCAGCAGGGCAAGACTGCCAACCATGATATAGGGCCGCTTGGTCAATTCACCTGCCAACGCGCCCCATTCAGCCCCAAACAGAAGAAACACGTAACTCATCACATGAAGCACTGCATAAAACAAAGCGAACAACCCCAACATGCGCCGGTACCGTATCCAGAATGCCTGTCTGGAGAGACGACGCATCGGGGTCATGGTCAAGCTGAGCAGGAGGAACCGAAATGCCCACAGTCCGGTCTGGTCGACCAGGGTTTTGGCCGGGTCCGGCCCGAGCTGGTTGGCGAAGGCCGCTTGCAGCAACCATGCCGCAGGCAGTAGTGATGCCGGAAAAACAATCCATTTCAGTCGTGCTGGCCAGTCGGTCTTCCTGTTACTCATGATTCCCTTCTACTCACGATCCCCTTCCCGGTTCCAGCCGCCGTTATTAGAAGTAGCGTTTCAAGTCGAGGCCGCGATACAGGCCCGCTACCTCACGGGCATAACCATTGAACGCCAGCGTAGGCCGCCAGTTGGGGTTAAAAAGCGTGGCAGGAAGACGGCGTTCGCGCGCTTGTGTCCAGCGTGGATGGTCAACAGCAGGATTCACGTTCGCAAAGAACCCATACTCTTCAGGTGCCATGATGTTCCAGGTGGTACGGGGTGCGGTTTCGGTGAAACGGATACGCACGATCGACTTGATGCTCTTGAAACCATACTTCCACGGCACAATGAGCCGCAGTGGTGCTCCATTCTGGGGGGGCAAAGAGCGACCATATACACCGACCGTCATCAAGGTCAGCGGGTGCATGGCCTCATCCATGCGCAAGCCCTCAACATAAGGCCAGCGAAGGTTGCGGGTGCGCTGACCGGGCATCTGGCCGGGATCCATGAGCGTGGTGAACTCGACAAAACGGGCCTTGCTGCTCGGCTCGAACCGGCGAATCAGATCCACTAGCGGAAAACCCTGCCAGGGGATCACCATGGACCAGGCCTCGACACAGCGGAAACGGTAAATTCGGTCTTCAAGCGTGTGTGGCTTCAGAATATCTTCAAGCGTGTAGTTGCCTGGCCTGGCGCACTCACCGTCGACCCGCACTGACCATGGCTCCATCCTGAGCGATCCAGCATTGGCCGCCGGATCTGACTTGTCGAGACCAAACTCATAGAAGTTGTTGTAGGTGCTGACGGCATCAAAGGGCGTCAGGGCCTCGCCCGTTGTGTTTACCCCTCCCTTTCTCGCCAGGAGTTTCTTGCGTAGTGCCAAAGGCACACCAGCTCGCTCCGCTACCGGTGCATAGGGCGCGGGAGCCGCCTGCACTAACGGAGACAAAAAAGCCGCGGCACCAAAGAGGCCCGCGGCTTTGAGAAATTCACGCCGTTGCTGATAAACCGTTTCTGCCGTGATTTCACTGGCAAGTGGCTCACTGGAGGATCGATTCCGTATCAGCATGGCGTGTCTCCGTGACTGATCCGCCCTCAGGTCTGGGGTGGCGGACTGGTAGTGGGCTTGCGCCGGTTCCACAGCGTGGCAACCGGACCGGACAACGCATAGACCAGTGACACCGTCAGAAGGCCGATGGGCAGATCGTAATTGACAATACCAAAGACCAGCACAACCGGCAGCATGACCGCAAAGGGTACACGGGACCGATCGAGCTCCTTGAAGCTGTAATAGCGGAAGTTGCTGACCATCAGGAAGGCAGCCACAACGGTGATGGCGGCAATGGCGATTGCCAGTTCCTGCTCACGCCCGGCAATCCGGTTATCAAAACCGGCCCATACCATGCTGGCGATTATGGCAGCGGCCAGCGGGCTGGCCAGTCCGGTGAAATAGCGCTTGTCCGCTACTTCTAGCTGGACATTGAAGCGCGCCAGACGGAAGGCGGCCGCTACGGCGTAGATAAAGGCACAAATCCAGCCGATTTTACCGAGTGATTGCAGACTCCAGGTAAACACGACAAGAGCCGGGGCTATACCAAAAGACACCATATCTGACAATGAGTCGTACTCGGCTCCGAACGGGCTCTGGGTGTTGGTCATCCGGGCAACCCGGCCATCCATGCCATCAAACAGGGCCGCCACGAAAATGGCGATGGCTGCGGCCTCGAAACGGCCATTCATGGCAGCAATGATGGCGTAGAACCCGGAGAAGAGGGCGGCGGTCGTAATCAGGTTAGGCAGCAGGTAAATACCCTTGTTGCGCACCTTCTTGCCGCCTTCGTCTTGCTCTTCTTCGACCACCTCGAAGGTAAGGCCGTCGTGGTCTTCATGATCACGATCAAACTCTGAGTCAGGCTTTTGCATGAGCAACTCTCAAACACTGGGTAGTGGGAACATGATAGTCATCTGGCCGGCAATTGACCATGCGACCTGCAGAAACAAAAAAAGCGCGGCCTTGGCCGCGCTTTTTTGTAGATCGCTGATTAGTTCTTTGTCTTATCAACAATCTTGTTGGCTGCAATCCAGGGCATCATGGCACGCAGGCTCTCACCCACCTGTTCGATCGGATGCGCTGCATTGTTACGACGAGCTGCCGTCATCGAAGGATAGTTGAAAGCACCTTCGGCAATGAACATCTTGGCGTATTCACCGCTCTGGATACGCTTGAGGGCGTTGCGCATTGCGGCACGGGACTCGGCATTGATCACTTCAGGACCGGTGACGTACTCGCCATACTCTGCATTATTGGAGATCGAGTAGTTCATGTTGGCAATGCCGCCTTCGTACATGAGATCAACAATGAGCTTCAGTTCGTGCAGGCACTCGAAGTAGGCCATTTCCGGCGCATAACCGGCTTCTACCAGGG
>CAYGBB010000244.1:0-3717 GCA_964347985.1 uncultured Moraxellaceae bacterium | reverse complement strand
GGAAGGGGTATGCCATTTCGGATGACGGGTTTGGCAACTTCAAGCTGCCCCTGCTGTTTTTCCTGATGTTCATGGTGCTGCTGGGGCAGGGGCCGGGACGCCTGAGCCTGGATCATCTGATTGCCAGGCGTACAGGGCTTGCCTGATTTCCCTCCAGCCCCAAGGGCGCCTAGAATGCCCGGCTTTGATGCAGGTACAGGATAGTACTGATGGTTCGTCATTATTTCGGGGTTGCTGCCCTTGCGTTACTGCTCTCAGGCACAGTCATGGCTGCCGAGACTACCCCCAATCCCGCTCCCTGGGAGGGATTCAATCGTCACGTCTTTGCCTTCAACGACAAGGTGGACCGCTACTTCCTCAAGCCGGTCGCCAAGGGCTATCGCAAGATCACGCCGCAATTTCTGGATGACGGCATCACCAACATCCTGAACAACCTCAATGAGCCGGTCACCATCCTGAATGACGCCTTGCAGGGCAAGGTGCTGCAGTCCGTGCGGGATACCGGCCGTTTTGTCGTGAACAGTACGGTCGGCCTGGCTGGTTTCTTTGATGTGGCCCGTCATGCCAATCTGCCTCGTCATGAAGAGGACTTCGGCCAGACCTTTGCCAAATGGGGGGTGCCGGCCGGTCCTTACGTTGTCGTGCCGTTCATGTTTGGCATGACGATTCGGGATGGCGCAGGTTATGGAACAGAGGCCCTGTTCCTGTCCGAGCTTTACGAAAATGCACTCAACTTTGGCTGGGAAGAAAGTACGGCTGTGCTGGCAGTGCGCATAGTGGATACCCGGGCAGATATCATTCCCATGGAAGACTCCCTGGAAGTGGGTGACCGGTATGCGCTGCTGCGGGATGCCTGGTTTCAGCGCCGTGCCTTTCTGATCAACGATGGCGTGGTCGAGGAAGACCCTTTCCTTGATGACGATGCGAGCGTGGATGACTCCATGAGTGAGCCCATGGATGAGGACGCGCCGGCAGAGCCTGAGGTGGCAGATCCGCAAGCCTCTCCCGAGACGGTGACACCGGAAGACGGTACTCAGGAGTTGGAGGATTCGCCGGTCATCCCGGCTGCCCCGGAGGCCGACTCTGTGGCCGCTAATGAAGCGGGTTGAGCAGATGGTCCGACACGCGCTTGCGTGCCCCAAAAGGGAGGAGTAGTGTTGCCAATCCTTGCAAAACAGGCACTTCAGCCCGGTATGTCACAACCTTCCCAAGACCATATTCTTGTCATCGATGATGAGCCCGTGGTGCGCGAAAGTCTGGCCGTCTATCTCAGTGACAGCGGCTTCAAGGTAGATACCGCCCGTAGCGGTGACGAAGGGTTGGCCCTGTTTCGCAATACAAAACCTGATCTGGTGATCTGCGACCTGCGCATGCCGCTGGTCGACGGTCTGGATGTGCTCAAGTCCATCAATAGCGAGTCCCCGGAAACCCCCGTTATTGTGGTGTCCGGGCAGGGCAGCATGAATGATGTGGTGACAGCGCTCCGTAATGGTGCAGTGGACTATCTGTTCAAGCCGTTGATTGAAATGGAGGTGCTGGAACACTCCGTGCGCCGCGCCCTGGAGCGGGGCCATCTGCTCAAGCAGAACCGCCAGATCCGTGAGCAGCTGGAGCTGACCAATGCCGAGCTCGAGCGCAGCCTGGACCTGCTGGAAGAGGATCAGGAGGCCGGACGCCGCGTCCAGTTACGCATGTTGCCGCCCACGCCTCATGTCTTCAACGAAACCTGTCATTTCAGCCATCGCATCATCCCCTCGCTTTATCTCTCTGGGGACTTTGTCGACTATTTCCGCCTTGGGCCTGATCGTATCGGCTTCTATCTGGCCGACGTGTCCGGTCATGGAGCCTCCAGTGCCTTTGTCACGGTGTTCCTGAAGTCACTGACCAACCGTATCCAGCGCCATTATGAAAAGCGCGCGGCCGTGAATAGCCTGTCTCCGGCCCGGTTGATGCGTGATATCAACAAGGAACTCATCTCGATGGCCATGGGCAAGCACCTGGCCATGTTTTGCGGGGTGGTGGATCTGGCTGAGAACAAATTGATTTATTGCATCGGTGCCCATTTCCCACCGCCTATACTGATCAACGATGGTGTTGCTCAGGTACTGGAAGGCCGTGGGTTGCCGGTGGGCATATTCAGTGATGCCACCTTCGAAGACCTTGTGATTCCTTTGGCACAAAAGTTCTCGCTGGTTGCCATGTCGGATGGTGTATTGGAGGTGCTGCCAGAAGGCAGCATGGAGGCCAAGGAGGCCTATCTGCTGCAGGTGGTGTCTCAGGGGCCGACGGATGCGGATGCGCTAGCATCACTTCTGCAGGTGGATGGCGACATGGAAGTGCCGGACGATATTGCGCTGTTGGTTATCAACCGGAACGATTGATCATGCTGTCAGGTCGTATTCTCTATGCCGTGCATAACGGCACCTATGTCATCAAGTTTGTCGGTGATGTCCGGGTGCCCCTGTGTGCCTGTCTGGAAGGCTTTCTGGAGCGCATGTTTGCGGATGGCTCCCTGCACTCGGTCTTGATTGATCTGACCGAAACCACCGGTATCGACAGTACCGCGCTTGGCCTGATCGCCAAGATAGCCGTGTCCCTCAAGGAGCGTCTCAAACGCAAGCCGGTGATTCTGTCGACCAATCCGGATGTGAACCGGATTCTGTCCAGCATGGGCTTTGATCGTGTCTTCCTGATTCTGGAAAAAACGCCCGACATCCATGAACCGTTGAGTGAGCTGCAGTTAACCGAGCCCTCGCAGCAGGAGCTGACGCGCAATGTCATCGAGGCGCATCGGGTGTTGATGGGCCTGAATGAAAAGAACCGCAACACGTTCCGTGATCTGGTTGAGGCACTGGAGTGTGAAGAGCGGGATCAGAAAGTGTAAAACTCCTGCTGTTTCTGATGTAAAAAGCCCGCGATTGAGCGGGCTTTTTTATGTTAATGGCGTGTGAGCAGCAGGATCAGCTTTCCAGTTTCTGTACCAGCAGCGCTTCCAGCTTCACCAGATCAGCGGCAAACAGGCGAATGCCTTCGGCCAGCTTTTCGGTAGCCATCGCATCCTGATTGTGCTGCCAGCGGAAGGCTTTTTCATCCAGGCGGGGCAGGGCGATATCGGTCTCAATACGGTCCGGATCAAGACGGCGCGGCAGTGGTTCGGACTTGCCGGCCAGTTCATCCAGCAAGGCCGGGCTGATGGTGAGCTTGTCGCAGCCGGCGAGCTGGGTGATTTCACCCGTGTTGCGAAAGCTGGCGCCCATCACCACGGTCTTTACGCCGGTGCTCTTGTAGTACTCGAAAATGCGCGCGACGGATTTCACGCCCGGATCTTCTTCGGCAGTGTAATCACGGCCTTCGGCCTTCTTGTACCAGTCCAGAATACGGCCCACAAAGGGCGAGATCAGGGTGATGCCGGCTTCGCCACAGGCCTGGGCCTGCGCAAAGCTGAACAGCAGGGTGAGGTTGCAATGGATGCCTTCGGTTTCCAGCACTTCAGCGGCACGAATGCCTTCCCAGGTGCTGGCAATCTTGATCAGCACACGTTCACGCGGCACACCGATGGCCGCATAAGCCGCAATCACCCGACGGGCTTCATGAATGGTGCCCATGGTATCGAAGGAAAGGCGGGCATCCACCTCGGTAGACACCAGGCCGGGAATGTAGCGGAGGATTTCACCACCAAAGGCCACGGCCGTTTCGGTGAGGGCGCGACGGCAGCGC
>CAYGBB010000243.1:0-3728 GCA_964347985.1 uncultured Moraxellaceae bacterium | reverse complement strand
ACAAAAACGGTTTTCTCGATGTGGAAACGCCGGTGCTGACCCGCGCCACCCCCGAAGGCGCACGCGACTATCTTGTGCCCTCACGCACTCAGCCCGGTTCCTTTTTTGCCCTGCCGCAGTCACCCCAGTTGTTCAAGCAGCTCTTGATGGTGTCGGGCTTTGACCGCTACTACCAGATCGCCAAATGCTTTCGTGACGAAGACCTGCGCGCTGACCGCCAGCCGGAGTTCACCCAGATCGACATCGAGACATCTTTCCTGTCCGATGACGACATCATGAACATCACCGAAACCATGGCGCGCGAGCTGTTCGACGAGCTGCTCGGTGTGAAGTTCGAGCCGCTGCAGCGCATGACCTATGCCGATGCCATGCGTGACTACGCTTCCGACAAGCCGGACCTGCGTATCCCCATGAAACTGGTGGACGTGGCCGACCTGATGCAGAACGTGGAGTTCAAGGTGTTCGCCGGCCCGGCCAAGGATCCGAAGGGCCGTATCGTCGCCCTGCGCGTGCCCGGTGGCGGCGCCATGCCGCGCAGCCAGATCGACGAGTACACCAGGTTCGTCGGCATCTATGGTGCCAAGGGCCTGGCTTACATCAAGGTCAACGACCTGGCGGCCGGCATCGAAGGCCTGCAATCCCCCATCGTGAAGTTCATCGAACCGATCGTGCTCGAACTGCTGCAGCGTGTCGGCGCCGAAAACGGCGACCTGGTGTTCTTCGGTGCCGACAAGGCCAAGATCGTCAACGATGCCATGGGTGCCCTGCGCGTTCGTGTCGGCCACGACCTCAAGCTGGCCACCTGTGAGTGGGCACCGCTGTGGGTGGTCGACTTCCCGATGTTCGAAGAGACCGATGATGGTCACTGGACCTCGGTTCACCACCCCTTCACCATGCCGAAGTGCGATGTGGAAACGCTGACCAGCAACCCGGGTGCGGCGCTCTCTGTGGCTTACGATTTCGTGCTGAACGGTACCGAAATCGGCGGCGGCTCGCTGCGTATCTACAACATGGACATGCAGAAAGCCGTGTTCAAGGCGCTGGGCATTTCGGATGAAGAGGCTAACGAGAAGTTCAGCTTCCTGCTGGATGCGCTCAAGTACGGTGCCCCTCCCCATGGCGGCCTCGCCTTCGGTCTTGATCGCCTGATCATGCTGATGACTGGTGCCACCAGCATCCGTGACGTCATCGCCTTCCCGAAGACCAAGACGGCCGAGTGCCTGATGACGCACGCCCCGGCCCCTGTCGATGGCAAGCAGTTGCGCGACCTGGGTATCCGGGTACGCGAAAAAGAAAAAGCAGCCGAATAATCCTGTTCAATCCCCTCTTCCGTCCTTCGTGGACGGGAGAGCAGATACACGAGGAAGAGAAGCATGGCCGGACACAGTAAATGGGCCAATATCAAGCACCGCAAGGCTCGTCAGGACGCGGTAAAAGGCAAGGTATTCACCAAGTACATCCGTGAAATCGTCACGGCTGCCCGAATGGGCGGCCCGAGCGAGTCGGACAATCCACGCTTGCGTGCCATTGTGGCGAAGGCACTTACCGCCAACATGACGCGCGACATCATCAACCGCGCCATTCAGCGTGGCGCCGGCGGTGATGACGACAAGAAGCTCGACGAACTGACCTATGAAGGTTATGGCGTGGGTGGTGTGGCCGTGATTGTGGAAACCATGACCGACAACCTGAACCGCACCGTCAGTGAAGTGCGTCATGCTTTCTCCAAGCATGGAGGCAACCTCGGCACCAATGGCTCTGTCGCCTATCTCTTCAACAAGCGTGGCGAAATCTTCTTCCCGACCGGCGTCAATGAAGACAAGGTGATGGAAGTGGCCCTGGAGTCCGGCGCCGATGATGTGCAGAGCGACGAAGATGGCGTGACGGTCATCACGACACCAGAAGCATTTGGCGCCGTGCTGGATGCGCTGGATGCGGCTGGTCTCAAGTCAGAAAGTTCCGAAGTCACCATGTCGGCCACCACTCAGGCAGAGATCACCGATGTTGATCAGGCCGAGAAGATCATGAAAATGATCGACATGCTGGAAGACCTGGATGATGTGCAGAACGTCTACACGAATGCGGACTTCTCCGCAGACGTGATGGCTGAGCTGAACAAGTAAGCCAGACCAGTAACAGGGCCGCGCAAGCGGCCTTGTTGTTTCAGGGATCGTCGACATGCCCATCATTCTCGGAATTGACCCCGGCTCACGCATCACTGGCTTCGGCGTGATTGACTCTGACGGCACCCGGCATCGCTATATCGCTTCGGGCTGCATCAAGATGGCCGAACTGTCTCTGCCCGGGCGCCTGCACCGGATTTATGCCGGCATTACCGAGATCGTTGCTACCTATCACCCCGAACAGTCCGCGATCGAGCAGGTCTTTCTCTCGAATAACGCTGACTCGGCGCTGAAGCTGGGGCAGGCCCGGGGTGCCGCCATCGTGGCGCTCATGAACCACCACTTGCCGGTAGCGGAATACTCGGCGCGTCAGGTCAAGCTGGCCGTGGTCGGCAAGGGATCCGCCCTCAAGGAACAGGTACAGCACATGGTGGTGCGCCTGCTTTCGCTGGATAAATCCCCTCCTGCCGATGCCGCTGATGCGCTCGCCATTGCCCTTTGCCATGCCCAGGCCTCCAGTTCGCTGGCCCGTATCGAGGGAGCCGAACGCCTGCGCAGTGGCCGTGCCAGGGAATAAAAACTACTGTACGGGTAGCCAGTTACGCACAGCTATGGTACTAAAGCCGCAATGACCCGCCGTATCGAGAACAAGACGTGATAGCCCGCCTGACAGGAACACTCATCGAGAAACAGCCCCCCGTACTGGTGGTGGATGTAAACGGCGTCGGCTACGAGCTCGAAGCGCCAATGAGTACGTTCTACAAGGTCACCCTCGGCGCGACCGTCACCCTGCATGTGCATCAGGTGGTACGCGAGGATGCGAATCTCCTGTACGGCTTTGCCTCACGTGAAGAGCGTGACATGTGCCGCACCCTGCTCAAGGTCAACGGCGTCGGGCCGAAGATGGCGCTGGCCATCCTGTCCGGCATGGAGGCGGATGCCTTCGCCTCCTGTATCCGGCAGGGCGATGTCAGTACCCTCACCCGCATTCCAGGTGTCGGCAAGAAAACCGCCGAACGCCTGATCATTGAAATGCGGGACCGAGTGGGTAATGGTCCTGTCGGCCCCAATCTGCTCTCTGGTGAAACCGCCCCCGCAACTCCCGAGCAAGATGCCATCACCGCACTCATTGCATTGGGTTACAAAGCTGCCGAAGCCGAACGTGCTGTCGGCCGCATCAAGGCGGATAATGCCAGCGCCGAAGACCTGATCCGGCAAGCCCTCAAAGGCATGGTCAGGGCATGATCAGGCATGGAATCCAGGAGAGGAATGCATGAGTCTGCTTGAAACCGATGACCGTCTTATCTCGCCTACGGCCCCTGCCGGAAAGCGTGAGGAGGCCATCGACCGTGCCATCCGCCCTACCCGTCTCGACGACTATATCGGGCAGCCGCAAGTGCGCGCCCAGATGGAAATCTTCATTCACGCCGCCCGCACCCGCAGCGAAGCACTGGATCACACCCTGATTTTCGGGCCGCCCGGACTGGGCAAAACCACGCTCGCGAACATCATTGCGCGGGAAATGGGAGGCAGCCTGAAGTCCACGTCCGGCCCGGTTCTGGAGAAAGCGGGAGACCTCGCGGCCCTGCTCACCAATCTTGAAGC
>CAYGBB010000242.1:0-3735 GCA_964347985.1 uncultured Moraxellaceae bacterium | reverse complement strand
TCGTTATCCACCGTCTTGGGAAGATGAATAACGGACAGTGGATAGCCCGCCTGTTTCGCCGCATTGGCCACATGCAGGGAAGTCCCTGCCGACCCACCGCCACCGTTATAAAGAAACCAGCGGATATTGTGGGCTCGGAACACGTCGACAATACGTGCGTAATTGTGCGGATGTGTTTCCGGCGTGCCCAGCGCAAAGCGGCTGGAACCAAAGGCCCCACCCGGAGTGTGTCGCAAGGCCGCCACGGTGGCAGCCGTCTCGCGCGAGAGATCAAACAGCTCCTCGAACAGTGCCCCTTTGATGCCGTTCTCTCCGGCATAGACGTGCCCGATGCGATCACGGTGTTGTCGCGCCGCCTGCATGACCCCGGCGGCCGTGGCATTGATGACCGCCGTCATGCCGCCGGACTGGGCATAGAACAGATTGGGCTGACGTGACATGACGATCCTCTCTTCCGGAACACAACGCAGGCCACAGGGTAAGCTTTGGCCCCTGGGCGCTGCAGGCAGTGTGGCCAAGCCGCTCATCCCCGTCCAGCACCGCTTCATCCCGAGTGAGCTGTACAGCCACTGACAGTGGGGCGACAAGCCACTAGATTGTGATGCTGCCAGGCTCCGTGCCTCCCCCACTCAAGCTCACTCAAGAACAAGAACCGCCATGACCAAAACCATCCATGCTTTCTCCAACGATGTGCTGGGCGACCTTGATGCGGTCGGGCTGGCGGCACTGATCCGCAGCGGCGACATCCATCCACGCGAAGCCATTGAAGCCGCCATTGCCCGGGCCCGCCTGGTAGAGCCGCACCTGAACGCCATCGAGCTGGATACCTTCGAGCAGGCACTGCAATCAGCAGACTCACGTCCTGCCGGCATCTTTGCCGGGGTCCCCACCTTCGTGAAAGACAATACGGACCTGAAGGGTCTGCCCACCAATCACGGCTCACGGGCCGTGAATGCGCACCCGGCCAAGGCCGATAACGCATTTGCCCGTCAGTACATGGGCCAGGGCTTTGTGTGCCTGGGCAAGAGCTCCCTGCCGGAATTCGGCTTCAATGCCTCGACTGAGTTCATGGGGCGCTCCCCGACCCGTAATCCCTGGCATACCGACTACTCCTCCGGCGCCTCGTCGGGCGGCTCCGCCGCACTGGTCGCAGCGGGTGTGGTCCCCATTGCCCATGCCAATGACGGCGGCGGCTCCATCCGCATTCCTGCAGCGGCCTGTGGCCTCATCGGCCTCAAACCTACCCGTGGCCGTCTGGTGGATGCCGAGGCGGCACGTTCACTGCCCATCAATATCGTGTCGGAAGGCGTGGTCACCCGCAGCGTCCGCGACACGGCGCACTTCTATGCCGGTGCCGAGCAGTTCTACCGCAACCGGAAACTGCATCCGATGGGACTGGTTCAGGGTCCGGGTAATCGCCGCCTGAAAATAGGCCTGGTGTTTGATTCGATTACCGGCCATGCCACTGATGCCGAAACCCGGGCCACCGTTGCTGTCACCGCAAAAATACTGGAAGGCATGGGCCATGAGGTGGTTGAAATGCCGCTGCCAGTGAAGCAGTCCTTTGCCAATGATTTCAGCATCTACTGGGGCATGCTGTCTTTTCTGGTGTCTACCTTCGGCAAGAAAATCATGAGCCCGGATTTTGATGCCTCGAAGCTGGACAACCTGAGCCAGGGACTCGCCACGCTATACAAAAAGAACTTCCTGAAAACACCGATGGTGTTGTACCGCCTGAAAAAAACCTGGGACGACTATGCCCGCATATTTGAACACTATGATCTGGTGCTGAGCCCGGTACTGGGGCACACCACGCCAGAGCTCGGCTGGCTGTCACCCGACCAGCCTTTTGACGAACTGTTTGCCCGCCTGATGAAATACGTGAGCTTTACGCCCCTGAACAATGCCAGCGGCAGCCCTGCCATTTCCCTGCCGATGGGCACTTCCACACTGGGCCTGCCGATTGCCGTGCAGTTTTCTGCCGCCCACGGCGACGAGCGCACATTGCTGGAAATTTCCTATGCGCTGGAAGAGGCCAACGCCTGGCGACGCATCCAGGATTTCACCCGCTAAAAAACCGGTGCCCCGGTTCTCGCCAGGCCGGGCCATTCGGGATCAGCGCCCCAGCAGATCCCCAAAAAATTTCTGCACCCCGTTTTGCCGTGCCCTTGCCTGCTGACGCACTTCCTCACCCAGAGCAAGCAACCCGGCATCGTCGGGTTGCACTTCCAGTCCCCGGGCCACGTATTCCTGTGCCTGCCTGAAGTTTTCCTCGTCACGCGCCGCTCGGGCCAGCTCGGCATAACGGGCGGCAACCTTGCTCAGTCCCTGAATGGCATGACGATTGTCAGCATCCCGCTTCAACACCAGCCGGTAATAAAAAACGGCATTGTCACCCGGTGGATTATTGAGCTGATCATGCAGCAACCGTTCTTCCGCCTGAGTCAGCCACCCGGCCAGCTGTGCATCCCGTTCGCCTGAAAACCACCACCCCGTCAGTGCAACCAACAACAGCAGCACACCCGCACCCGTCTGGAGACGGCGATCCCGCCAGACCGCAGCCCGGCCCGGTGCCACAGCCAATGCCGGCCGCACAGAAGTGGCATCCGTTTCGCTGCCAAGCCCGACCAGCATGGAGGCCTCCGGCAAGGCCGGCTCAATATCCGCCAGCAACGCCCCGGCATCGGCATAGCGATCCTCCGGTTTCTTGGCGAGCAGCCGGTCCACCACTTTCTGCCAGTGCTGCTGCGCCGCTGGCAACCGGGGAGGCGACAGCTGCAACTGGTTAACCACAGTCGTGCCGTAATCCTTGCCCCGGAACGGATTCCGCCCCAACAGCATTTCCAGCAGTACCACCCCCAGGCTGTAGAGATCGCTACGGGCATCCAGGGGCAAGGCACTGACCTGCTCCGGGCTGCTATAGGCAGGACTCCCGACCACCGTGCCCGCCTGAGTCAGTTCACTGTCTACGTCGGCTGACTTGGCGATGCCGAAATCACTGAGCACCGCATCGCCATTGGCACGAAACAGGATGTTGGCGGGCTTGATATCGCGATGCACAATGCCTGCCCGGTGCACCACCAGCAG
The DNA here is from genome assembly GCA_964347985.1 of uncultured Moraxellaceae bacterium. GTDB lineage: Bacteria > Pseudomonadota > Gammaproteobacteria > Pseudomonadales > Moraxellaceae > UBA2031. The sequence goes on along the minus strand of CAYGBB010000242.1, from coordinate 648 downwards.
ACCCTCCGCCAGTTGCCGGAGAATGCGGCGGATACCGGCATCGGTCAGCCCGGTTTGCAGTCGATGACGCAAATCACCCGTAGCGAGCAACTCCATGCTGAGATAGGGGCGGCCATCCTCCAGTCGACCCACGTCGTAGATATGGACAATATGCGGATGATTAAGAGTCGCCACTAGCCGTGCTTCACGCATGAAGCGCTCGGCACTGTGGGCATCACCATCCTTCATCACCTTGACCGCCACCTCGCGCCCCAGTGAGTGCTGGGTCGCCGCAAAGACTTCAGCCATGCCACCAGCAGCAATCAAACGACTCAGTGTGTAACCAGGCATATTCAAGACAGATCACTCCCATCATGTGCACCCTGTCGAAGGCGCTGGCGGTACCCGCCAACCGGAAACCCCGGGGCGGCATTGAACCCTCGGCTCATTATCACCGACAACCCGCGTGCAACCTGCCGATTGCCACGCAATTCACAAAGCACGGCAACACACTTGCTGCCGGAGACGTCGCTACTCTGGGGGCGATTCAATCAAGGGCCGGCATCCGGATGGGAGCTGCTCGAGCGGGAAAAACAAAAAACGGCCCATGCGGCCGTTTTTTTTGCATGAGGATTCCTGCATGCGCTTCGGGCATCACACCCTGTTGCC
>CAYGBB010000241.1:0-3745 GCA_964347985.1 uncultured Moraxellaceae bacterium | reverse complement strand
GACGCGCTCAAAGCCGAGCATTTCATACAGGGCATCATAGAGCGGACGCAGATAGGGGTTGATCTTTTCCGAAAGATCACCGGGCAGAAAGCCGAGCTTCTCCCCGGCCTCGACGGCAGGGCGTACCAGGAGAATGCGGCGGATTTCGTCTTTTTCCAGCAGGTGAACGGCGGCGGCAACCGCGAGATAGGTTTTGCCGGTCCCGGCCGGGCCAACGCCAAAGCTGATGTCATGTGCCAGCACGTTTTCGACGTAGCGCTGCTGGTTTTCACCCCTTGGTTTTACGGCGCCCCGACGGATATGCAGGGTGATGCCACCCGGCTCGACATCGCTGATGGGCGCGAGCAGGTCGCGATCGCCGTTATCAACGCCTTCCAGGGTGGACAGCAACAGGTGGACGGTTTCGGCATCCAGATGGTCATGATGGCGGGTTTCGTTGTAGAGCGTTTCCAGCACATTGGCGGCGGCGTCTGCTGCAGCCGCAGAGCCTTCAATACGGAAATGATTGCCACGGCCATGAATGGCCACATCCAGGCGTTGCTCAATCAGTTTGAGGTGCTCGTGAAACTGCCCCGAGAGGGCGCTCAGGCGGCGGGGATCATTGGGTTCCAGCGTCAACTGGCGCCGGGCAACGGCAGTCTGGGTATTCAAGCGGCAAGGGCTCGTTAATCCGGGGGGTCAGAATACCGCAAAGCCGGGCACCCCGTCAGCTTTCCGTAATACCTTGGTACGTGGCCATGCAGTCACGGCTGTGCTAAATAGAAGGTATGCGACTCATTGGTCAGAAGGTGTTCATGAACCACTTGCGTACGTCCTCACTGGTGATGACCCCGGCACTTGCGATCAGCTGGCAGGCACGTGCCCTCAATCTTGCCCTCAGATACTCCATCAAGCCGGTGCTGGAGCGGGCGCCGGTCAGCCCAACCACCATGCGTCTGGCGAGCCGCCTGTATGGCGTGGCAGAAGCGTTCCTGCAGCAGTTACCCGACTTTGTGGAGACGCGCCCCGAGGATTTCGGACACTTTCAGGGCGAGTGGCTGCGTGCCGGCGAAGGGCTGCGGGAAGACAAGGCCATGCTTTATCTGCATGGTGGCGGTTATTGCTTCAGTTCGGCGGAAGCGCATCGGCCGTTGACATGGCGGCTGTCGCGCGCGGCAAAACGCCCGGTTCTGGCCATCAACTATCGTCAGGGGCCGGATCATCATCTCGATCTTGCCTGTGAGGATGCCCTTTGGGCCTACCAGCATTTGCTTGATCGCGGCTATGCCCCCGGCAACATCCTGATCGGCGGCGACTCGGCGGGCGGGCATCTGACGCTGGTCACGCTGCAGTCCATCCGTGACGCCGGAATGCCGCTGCCGCGTGCCGGCATGTGTTTTTCCCCATGGACGGATCTCAGTTGCGAGAGCCCCTCGTACCAGCACAACAGCCAGCGCGACCCCATGTTTGCTGCGCGCGCAGTGGCGGAGTTGTCGCGGCATTTTGCCCGCGACCGCGACCCCTATGACCCGAAAGTGTCCCCCTTGCATGGGGATTTCACCGGCTTGCCGCCATTGATGATCACGGCAGGCTCGACAGAGGTATTGCGTGATGATGCCCGTCGCGCCGCCGAGCGTGCCCGGGCGCATGGGGTGGATGTGGTGTATGAAGAGTGGCGGAGCATGCCGCATGTATTCCAGATCTTTGCCTTCTGGTTGCCGGAGGCGCGAGCGGCGTACCGGCACATGACCAGGTTTATCCAGTCGGTGGAGCGTTCACGCTAGCGTGAACCGGTTACGCTGATGCGTTAGGATGGGCACTCACGGATATCACTGGTTATGAATGCACATGAAAATACACGGCCTCAAGGGACTGATGGCTATTGGCCTGATTGTAACAATGCACACAGCCACGAGGCCTGCAGTGGCGGCGCCGATTTACTCGGATGTGGATGCCAACGGCCGTCGCATTTTTTCGGATGAGAAGAAAGGCTCTTCCCGTGAAGTGACATTGCAGGAGGGCACGATTGTCTCCGGGGCTGAACTTGGCAAGAAGGTCACGTACAAATATGGTGCGCCGGACAAAGGCAGCCGCCAGCATGGCAAACACCCGCAGTTGCGGGCGCTGGAGAAAAGGGAAAAGAAGTGTACCGGGATGAAGGATTTCATGAACGCGACTGCCGGCGTGAAAAAAATCCGGATGGAAGAGCGCTACAATCGTGAGTGTGTATTGGGTAACTGAGTTAATTGAAGTGCCATGACATTGATGGCGGACAGGGATTTGATGCCGTCTGAAAACAAGGAAGCCCGCAATTGCGGGCTTCCTTGTTTTCAGGTGTTTATCTGCTTCTTCAGTTTTCCACCCACACCGGGGCATCTGCACGCAGGGCATTGATGCTGATGGTCTCGACCAGTTCCACGTCGGCAAACTTGCCGATGAGGCTGGCATCCTTCCAGGGAAAATGGACCAGGCGATTGTGGTCGGTGACGCCAACCAGATGGCCTTCGTAACGCTCGGATGTCTTTTCCACCAGCACACGCTGACGGGTCCCGACCAGTGTTTCTGTCTTGCGGGCAGTATGCTGCGTCAGGCGATCCTTCAGTATCTTCAGGCGCGATTTCTTGACGTCGTCCGGCGTGTCATCCGGCATCTCGGCGGCCGGTGTACCGGGGCGCTTTGAGTAAATGAAGCTGTAGGAGTGGTCAAAATCCACCTCGGCAATCAGGTTCATGGTCTCTTCAAAGTCCTGATCGTTTTCCCCCGGAAAACCGATGATGAAATCGGAAGAAATGAAAATGTCCGGACGCACGGCCTTGAGCTTGCGGATACGTTCGAGGTAGTCAGCTGCAGTGTGGTTGCGTTTCATGCCGGCCAGCACGGCATTGGCGCCGGACTGCACCGGCAGGTGCAGGTGCGAGACCAGTTTTGGTGTGTCGGCATACACGGCGATCAGGTCGTCGTTGAATTCCAGCGGGTGCGAAGTGGTATAACGGATACGGTCAATGCCGGGAATTTCCGCGACATGGCGAAGCAGCTCGGCAAAGGAGCAAATGCTGTCGTCATGATGCGGGCCGCGATAGCCGTTCACGTTCTGGCCGAGCAGGGTGATCTCGCGCACGCCCTTGGTGGCAAGCCCGGCGATTTCGGCAATCACGTCGTCAAACGGGCGTGATACCTCCTCGCCGCGGGTGTAGGGCACTACGCAGAATGTGCAGTATTTCGAGCAGCCTTCCATGATGGAAATGAAGGCCTTGAAACCTTCGACGCGAGGCTCGGGCAGGTAATCGAATTTCTCGATTTCCGGAAAGCTCACATCCACCAGCGTGATCTTGTTCCCCTTGGGGGCATCCAGCATTTTCGGCAGGCGGTGCAGTGTTTGTGGGCCAAACACCAGGTCAACATAGGGGGCACGCTTCTGGATGGCATCCCCTTCCTGCGAGGCCACGCAGCCACCCACCCCGATCACGATGTCCGGGCGTGCTTCTTTCAGCTTGCGCCAGCGTCCCAGTTCCGAGAACACCTTTTCCTGTGCTTTTTCGCGGATGGAGCAGGTGTTGAGGAGCAGCACATCCGCTTCCTCGGGGTTACTGGTCATCTCCATGCCGTGGGAGTAACCCAGAAGATCGGCCATGCGCGAGCTGTCGTACTCGTTCATCTGGCATCCCTGGGTTTCGATATAGAGCTTTTTGGCCATGGTTCTGCGTGTCATCCGGGTAAGCAAACAGGGGCGGATCGGGTAGGGGAAAATCAGGCGGCGATTATAGCC
>CAYGBB010000240.1:0-3745 GCA_964347985.1 uncultured Moraxellaceae bacterium | reverse complement strand
CCCAGATGCCGTACCGTATTCATGGCGGCCTGCGCTTTTTCGAGCGTGCAGAAATCCGCAATGCCGTCGGCTATTTGCGCCTGATGGCCAATCCGAATGACGACACGGCCTTCGAGCGCGTAGTCAATCTGCCTGTGCGCGGGATTGGCGACAAGAGCATGGATGCCTTGCGCGCACTCGCGCGCGAACTTGGCGTGTCATTGTGGCAGGCCGTCGAGCGTGCCCATGCCGGCAACCTGTTGCCGGGCAGCGTGATCAGCAAGCTTTGTGTGTTTACCGATCTGGTGCGCGATCTGGAACGGAAGACCGACGCCGTGCCGCTGCACGAACGGGTCGACGGCGTGATACATGGTAGCGGCCTGTGGACGCATCATGAAAAGGAAAAAGGCGAGAAGGGCCAGACCCGTCTCGAGAATCTGAAGGAACTGGTCGCGGCCTCGCGCGAATTCGAGTGGGACGAGGAAGAAGCCCCCAGTGCACTGGCGGCTTTTCTGGATCATGCCGCACTGGAGGCAGGCGAAGCCCAGGCCAGCGAATTCGAGGATGCGGTGCAGCTGATGACGTTGCACTCGGCGAAGGGCCTGGAATTTCCGCTGGTATTTCTGGCGGGACTGGAAGAAGGCCTGTTCCCGCACGAGATGGCCCTGCAGGACAACAATCTGGAGGAAGAGCGGCGGCTCTGTTATGTCGGCATCACGCGCGCCATGAAAGAGCTGGTCATCACGCACGCGGAAATCCGTCGTTTGTATGGCGATGAAAAGCACAATGCGCCGTCACGCTTTTTGCGCGAGATTCCCGAGGCACTGTTGCAGCGCGTGCGCGCCGGCAACAACCACCGGGGCTTCAGCCTGCCCTCGGCAGCCATGAATACGGCACCCTCACGACTGGGCGGCAGTGACGATGGCGATGGCAGTTTCCGGCTGGGACAGGCCGTGCGGCATCCGCGTTTCGGGGATGGCGTGATTCTCAAGTTCGAAGGCAATGGTCCCAATGCCCGCATCCAGGTGAATTTCCGCGAGGCGGGCAGCAAGTGGCTGGTGGCGCAGTACGCCCGGCTGGAGGCGGTGTAGCAAGAGTGTTTGCGCCAGCCTGATGCGCTGCCCTACATGCTGGCGCGATAGACCTCCAGCAGCGAGGCCTTGCCGGCGCGCGCATACTCGAGGCCATGGGCAATCAGCGGGCGCATGTGGTTACGCATGGCCAGTTCGCGCAGTTCACTGCCGGTCATGTTGTCATGAATGGCATTGCGCGTGGCCTCGTCAATCATGAACAGTTCATAGATGGCCGCCCGCCCGTGACAGCCGGTGTGATCACACCGGTCACAGCCCTTGCCATGCTGGAACACTTCATCATCCGCCAGCTGCAGTGTGTGCCGCACCAGTGCCGGTACCTCTTCGGTTTCCAGGCAGTGCGGGCAGTTCAGCCGGATCAGGCGCTGTCCGAGAATGCCAATGACGGCGGACTTGATCAGGTACGGCGACATGCCCATTTCCTGCAGACGGATCAACGCGCTGGGGGCATCAATGGTGTGCAGGGTGGACAGCACCAGATGGCCGGTCAGTGCCGCTTCGAGTGCAATCTTGCAGGTTTCCGCATCACGGATTTCACCCACCATGATGACATCGGGATCGTGACGCAAAATGTGGCGCAGGGTTTGCGGAAAACCGAAACCGACCTGCTCAAGCAACTGGATCTGTGTCATGCCGGGCAGTTCGTATTCAACCGGATCCTCAACCGTCACCACATTGATGCTGTCGTTGAATATTTCCTGCAAGGCCGCGTAGAGGGTGGTGGTCTTGCCGGAGCCGGTGGGACCGGTGACCAGCAGCATGCCATTGCTGCGATGGATGAGATCCAGAAAACGCTGCTCGTCATCGGCGGAAAAGCCGATGCTGTGCACATCGCGCAAACCTACCTGTTTGTTGAGAATGCGCAGCACCACACTTTCGCCATGACTGGTCGGAATGATCGAAACACGAATATCCACTTCCTGCTGCAGAAAGGTGGCCTTCATGTGGCCGTCCTGAGGCAGACGACGTTCGGTAATGTTGAGGTTGCTGAGAATCTTGAGGCGGCTGACGACGGGCGGCAACAAGGTGTGCGGCAGGTGCTTCATGCGCACCAGCGTGCCGTCGATGCGGTAGAGCAGATCGAAGTGCGTGGCGGACGGACGCAAATGCACATCGGAGGCATGGCGCCGGATGGCTTCGCTGAGGAAGGAGTTGACCATGCGCACGATGGGCGCCTGCTTGGCCAGATACTCCATGTCGCGCCAGCGTTGCGGAGAGTCGTCAGCCGCACTTTGCCGCAGCATGGTGCTGGCGGCGGCCAGGTCTTCGGCAAAGGTATCGTAGTGCTGGAAAATGGCGGCCTGGATGTCATCGGGCGAGGCCAGCACCGGAAAGATGAACGTACCTGCCTGGAAGGAGATTTCCTGAAGGGCGGCAGGGTCCGGCAGGCTGGAACACGCCAGTACCAGTCCTTCATGGTGCAGCATGACGGGCATGACATGATGGCGATGCACAAGCTCGGAAGACACGCATTGCAGGGCCGGACGTTCAATCTCCAGCCGGGCGAGATGCACACTGGGAATGCCCAGCAGGTGGCTGAGCGCCATGGTCAATGCTTCCGGACGCAGCGACTTGGCATCAAGCAGGATCTCACCCAGGCGCCGCGACGGACTGGCCGACTGGAGGGCCAGCGCGGCATCCAGTTGCGCCGGAGAGATCAGCTCCTGCTGCAGCAGGTAGCGGCCCAGGTCAACGGCGGGCAGGGTGTGCTCATCCAGGGCATGGTGCAGCCCGGCGTTGGTATCAATCAGGGCAATGCGGTCGTGGTCGGCAGGGAAGGCGATGGTCATGGAAGCTCCGGCAGCAACAGAAGCCATTGTATGACGGACAAGACTGGCAGACATTGATCTGGGCGTAAAAACGGACGGCAAAATGACGGCTGGATACCGGCACCGGCTGTCCGGCATGTGGCCGCTGTGGGATGATCAGGCCCATCCATTATTCCAAGGCAGGAGAGTCCGATGAAAATGTCCCGTGGTGTATCGATGAGCGGTGTGCTGGGCAGCGCACTGGCCGCACTGACACTGTGTCTGGCCGCCAGCGCACACGCGGCACCGCCCCAGCTCAAGCCCGGCCTGTGGGAGATGCAGATGCAGGGCAGCAATGGCGCCGGCATGCCGGATATGGCGGAAATGCAGAAAGCCATGCAGCGCATGCAGGCGCAGATGGCCAAGATGCCGCCCGAGCAGCGCAAGATGATGGAAGCCCAAATGGGCAACATGGGGGTGGCGGTGAGTGGGTCGGGACTCCGCATCTGCCTGACAGAAGACGACATCAAGCGTGAAGACATCCCGGTGAGCGATGGCAAGTGCACGTCGAAAGTGGTGACGCGCACCGCCAGCCGCTGGGTCGCCGACATCACCTGCACCGAACCGCCCTCACAGGGTCAGGCCGAAGTGATATTTGAAAGTGCCAAGGCCTACCGGATGAGCATGAAAGGCACCATGCTGCGTGATGGTCGCCAGCAACCCTACAGCATGAGTACCCGCATGCAGCATGTCGCCACCGACTGCGGCAAGATCAAACCCGCCTCGGAGTTGCGTGCGCAGCATCAACAGCAAATGCAGCAGTATCAGCAGCAGATGCAACAACAGAAAAAGAGTGCGCGCTGAGCAGAATAAAAAAAACGGGAGCAGAAGCTCCCGTTTTTTTTGGTGTCGCAGACAGCCTTAAGG
>CAYGBB010000239.1:0-3746 GCA_964347985.1 uncultured Moraxellaceae bacterium | reverse complement strand
GTCAAAACCTCCAGCCTGTACAAGAGCGGATAACAGCATCAAACACAATATTGCCTGAAGCCCCCGTTTCATTTCACATCACCCTCTGGTGGACCAATACGCAATGCTGCTGTTGCCAGATAAATTTCCCGAAGGAACAGCAGAAGCCCCACGATCAGCGCCAGCATGGCGATAATAAAAAGCACCGGCACCACGCCTCGGAAATACGTCGCCAACAATGCTTCCAGAAACAGCAACATGATGATGGTGCAGACAAATAACGCACAACTCGTGCACAAACTGATCGACCAGCCAATCAGTCGTGCCCGCCGGGACAACAAGCGCAAGCTGGCATGCTGGATCCCCCTCCTCTCAGGCTCCTGCTCTGTGGCATACAGGTTTTCCAGCGCACGGGCCCGGTCGATAATGCGAGAGAGCCGATTGGTCAGCACCCCCAGAATGGCGCCGACTCCAGTAAGAAGGAACACAGGAGCAACCGACAACTGAATAAAGTAGGCCACATTACTGACCGCATCGTGTAGATCAGGAGAAACAGGCATCATAAGTACGGACTCCGGAACAATAGCCTCTATGGTATCCATTCACGGGCAATACGAGAGAGAACTCTGCAGGTATAATCACAACATGCAAATCCACGCCCCCGATGACGACTACGACCGCCGCTTTGCCGGCATCGGCCGCCTCTATGGCGACGACACACTGGCCCTTTATCAGCAGGCGCATGTCCTCGTGGCTGGCGCAGGAGGGGTGGGCTCGTGGGCCATCGAGGCACTGGCACGGACCGGCATTGGTCACCTCACCCTCATTGACATGGATGTGCTGGTGGCCAGCAATATCAATCGTCAGCTGCCCGCCCTCAGCGAAACCTTCGGACGCGGCAAAATTGATGTACTTGCCGAACGCGCTCGTGGCATCAATCCCCGCCTGCAGCTGACCCTGGTCGATAACTTCCTGACCCGGGACAACATTGCCGAGTTACTGGCCGACACCCCCGATCTGGTCCTGGACTGCACGGACGATGTCGATGCCAAGATTTCCCTGGTGGTCTGGTGCCGCCGTCGTCGTATCCCCATCGTAGTCGCGGGCGCCGCTGGCGGCAAAACCAATCCCGCCGAATTACGCATAGACGACCTCACCCGCACCCATCGCGACCCGCTGCTCGCCAAGATCCGCCGGCAACTGCGTCGGGATTGCGGCTTTCCGAAGGACCCGCAGGAAAAGTTCGGCATTCCTTGCGTGTACTCCAATCAGCCAGTGCATACGCCTGAGGGTACAACCTGTGAGGCTGGAAACCTGAGCTGCAGCGGTTATGGCTCAACCACCATGGTCACCGCCACCATGGGCATGATGGCAGTCGCCGAAGGACTGCGGCACATGGTACGCCGCATGAAGTTGCGTGCTTCGAGAGCTGCCGCCCAGCAAGCAACAGCCAGCCAGCCCCTCAAGGCCGCACCGTGAATTCCGCAACTAATACACGGGGCGTGGCTAACACTTTTTAAAACCAGATACTGCTCAAATAAAAAAACCGGATTTTTATCCGGTTTTTTTATTTCCAATCAATACATCATCCCCGATGAGCATTGCTGTCGATCAGGTGCACGAATTTTGGCCACAAAGCCCTCGGCAAATCATGCCCCATTCCCGGGATCAGATGCAGTTCGGCCCCTCGAATCGCCCTCGCCACTGCCTTACCACAGCCGGGAGGGACCAGCTTGTCCTCCTTGCCATGAATCACCACTGTCGGCGCTACAATTTTCCGCGCAACCGGCCTCAGGCTACCGGAGCTCAGCACCGCGGTGAACTGCCGCTTCACTCCGGCCGGATGGTAATTGCGACTGATCAGGCGGCGGGCAAATGACTCCCGCTCATCCTGCGGAACCGGATGGGCAGGGCTGCCAATAATGGAAAACAGCTTCACACTGTGCGCCACGATCGCATCATGACTGGCACCCTTGCCAGGCCCCTTCATCAACGGTTGCAAAGCCTTCGGATGCGGCGGCGGCAACAGCGGCTGATTCGTACTCGAGAAAATAATCCCCAGAGACTTGACCCGTTCAGGATGTGTACCCGCCAGAATCTGCGCAATCATACCGCCCATGCTCGCACCCACTACATGCGCCTGCCGGATGCCCAGGTGATCCATCAAGCCCTCCGCATCGCGGGCCATATCATAGAGTGAGTACGGGGCCGGGCTTTTCAACCCTAGGCTGAAGCGTGCCATGCGGACAAATTCATTCATTTTCCCGATTGTTGCCTTCACCTTGGTGGAAAGACCGATATCCCGATTATCAAACCTGATGACGCGATACCCCTTCTCCACCAGCATCTGGCAAAACTCGTCATGCCAGACCAGCATCTGGGCCGACAGTCCCATGATCAGCAGCAAAGGCTCCGCCGCTTCATCACCCCAGTCCTCATAACACAGCTCGATACCGCCATTGACGGTCGCCATGCCCGCGCGGACCGGAATCGAATGAGCCGCAATATGTTCAGAAGAGGTCATGAGTGACTCCGTAGCTGGGTAAAACAGGAAGCGGCATGGTAACTAACCCCTGCAGAAAAGACAGGCGACAGGCAGGTCAGCTTTCTGTCAGATCGGGCCAATACCGGAGAACCAGAATGTCCTGTCACGCGTTGCGTTGCAAGCCCATGACATGCCCTCACCCGTGCAGAGTCAGGCTATAATCGACGCCTGCCTCCACTGGCCAGACCGTCTGTTCATGTCCACCCGCACCCCCATATCGCCAGCCATTCGCATCACAATGATTGATGCCATTGAAGATCTGTTGCCACAAACCCAGTGCGGGAAGTGCAAGCACCCAGGCTGTCGCCCGTATGCCGAAGGCATTGCCGCTGGCGAGGCCATTAATCACTGCGTACCCGGCGGCCAGGCCACCATCAATGCACTGGCAGACCTGCTGGGCGAAATACCCATGCAGCTGAACCCCGACTACGGCGTAACCCCAGCACAACGTCAGGTGGCCTTTATTCGTGAAGAAGAGTGCATTGGCTGCACCAAATGTGTTCAAGCCTGCCCGGTTGATGCCATCGTCGGTGCCGCCAAATTCACCTTCACTGTCATCGTGGACGAGTGCACTGGCTGCGACCTCTGTATTGCCCCCTGTCCCGTCGACTGCATCGACCTGGTTGACCTGGACCAGCCGCTGTTAACCGATCCGGTAGAGCGCAAACCCAAAGCCGACAAACTGAAAGGGCGCTATCTATTCCGCAATGCCCGTCTGGCTACCGAAAAGGCATTACGCAAACCCCTTCGTGAAACACCATCGAATGAAGATCCCTCGGACACGGCAGCAATGCCCCAGGCAAGCATCCATGAAAATCCCCCTGCCGGCATAGCGCCAGCCAACGACAAGGCGCGCGTCATTGCCGCCGCACTGGCACGCAGCAACCTGAAAAAAGCGGAGCGCCGTCTGGCCGCCGCACGGGATAATGGCGAGGACACCAGCCTCATTGAGCAGGAAATCACCAGCATTCAACGGCAGCTGCAAGAGTTGCAGGCCACGTAACACGGCCTATCACTCGTGCCCGGCAGTAATGGGCGCCACCGTTGTTGGCGGCTCCGCAAGAAAAGGCAAAACAAGCTTCAGGAAAACCTCAGGCAGCTCGGCAAAAGCCGCATGCCCACACGGCAAAATCACATGATGCGCCCCGGGAATACAGCTCGCCGCCATCCTGCCATCACGCACCGGAACTAACGGATCATGCAATCCCGACATAATCAGTGC
>CAYGBB010000238.1:0-3753 GCA_964347985.1 uncultured Moraxellaceae bacterium | reverse complement strand
ATGCCGACGCTGATTTCGCGGGTTTCGGCGTCGATTATGATGCGGTCGCCATTCTGCAACAGCGCAATCGGGCCGCCGTCGAAGGCTTCCGGCGTCACGTGACCCACCACAAAGCCGTGCGAGCCGCCGGAGAAGCGGCCATCGGTGATGAGTGCGACTTCCTTGCCGAGGCCCTTGCCCATGACGGCCGAGGTGGGCGACAGCATTTCACGCATGCCGGGGCCGCCCTTGGGGCCTTCGTAACGGATCACGATGACTTCGCCGGCCTTCACTTCGCCGTTGAGAATGCCGGTGAGGGCGTGTTCTTCGCTTTCGTAGACGCGGGCGGTGCCTTCAAAGCGCAGGCCTTCCTTGCCGGTGATCTTGGCCACCGCGCCGGTGGGCGAGAGGTTGCCGTTGAGCACGACCAGGTGCGAGTCCTTCTTGATGGGCTTGTCGAAGGGCATGATGACCTGCTGGCCTTCCGGGTAGTCCTTCACGTTCGCCAGGTTTTCCGCCAGGGTCTTGCCGGTAACGGTCATTACGTCACCGTGCAGCATGCCGGCATCCAGCATGCGCTTCATCAGGGGCTGGATGCCGCCAATGGCGACGAGTTCGCTCATCATGTACTTGCCGCTCGGACGCAGGTCGGCTACCACCGGGGTGATGTCGCCCAGACGCACGAAATCCTCCAGGGTGAGATCGACATCGACCGCATTGGCCATGGCGAGCAGGTGCAGCACGGCATTGGTGGAGCCGGCGAGGGCGATCACGACCCGGATCGAGTTCTCGAAGGCCTTCTTGGTCATGATGTCGCGCGGCTTGATGTCCTGCTTGAGCAGTTCCAGTACCTGCTGGCCGGCCCGGAAGCAGTCGTCGGTCTTGTCGGTGCTGATGGCATCCTGTGCCGACGAACCAGGCAGCGACATGCCCAGGGCTTCAATGGCCGAGGCCATGGTGTTGGCGGTGTACATGCCACCACAGGAGCCGGGGCCGGGAATGGCCACTTCCTCGATCTGCTTCACCTGGATTTCGTTCAGTTCGCCCTTGGCGTGCTGACCCACCGCCTCGAACACGGAAATGATGTCGGTGTGACCGGCGCCCGGCTTGATGGTGCCGCCGTAAACAAAGATCGACGGACGATTCAGGCGTGCCATGCCGATGATGCAGCCGGGCATGTTCTTGTCGCAGCCACCGACGGCGACGATGCCGTCAAAGCCTTCGCAACCGGCCACGACTTCAATGGAGTCGGCAATCACTTCGCGCGACACCAGCGAATACTTCATGCCTTCGGTGCCGTTGGCGATGCCGTCGGAAATGGTGATGGTGTTGAAGATGACCGACTTGCCGCCGGCAGCATCGGCACCCTTGCCGGCTTCTTCCGCCAGCTTGTTGATGTGCATATTGCAGGGCGTGACCATGGCCCAGGTCGAGGCGATGCCGATCTGCGGCTTCTTGAAATCGGCATCGGTAAAGCCGACCGCACGCAGCATGGCGCGACCCGGCGCGGCTTCAATGCCGTCGACCACTTCGGAAGAATATTTGCGGAGGTTGCTGAGATCGTCGTTGTCGCACATGTCAAAAATTCCGTAAAGAGAACAGGTTTGCTGCGGCAGTGAGGAGGGCCACTGCCGCAGGTGAAGCAGTCAGAGGGTCTTGCTGAAGACCTGCGAGTTGCGCTGGAAGTTGTACAGTTCCTTGCGCTCGGTCGGCAGGTCGTCCACCGAGGCGGCGGTAAAGCCGTGCTCGATGAACCACAGCGCCGTGCGCGTGGTCAGTACAAACAGCTTGCGCAGGCCCTTGCCGGCGGCACGCTTTTCCAGGAACTCCAGCAGTTCGCTGCCACGATCGCCCTTGCGGTAGTTCGGGTGCACGGCCACGCAGGCAATTTCACCGGAGGCCGGATTCTTTTCATCGGCGGGCAACGGGTACAGCGCGGCGCAACCGACCACCATGCCGTCACGCTCGATCACGACAAAATGATTGATTTCGTTTTCGAGGCGTTCGCGCGAGCGACGCACCAGAATGCCTTCTTCTTCGAGCGGACGCAGCAGCTCGATCATGCCGCCGATGTCCTCGATTTCCGCCTCGCGGATTTCTTCGTAGGGGTCGTGCGTGATCAGTGTGCCGGAACCGTCACGCGTGAACAGTTCCTGCAGCAGGGCGCCGTCACGCACATAGGAAATGATGTGTACGCGGTTGACGCCGCCACGGCAGGCTTCCGAGGCGGCATGCATGTAGCGCAGCAGTTCGTTGTCGAGTTTCTTGCCGCGCAGGTACTGGTCCACTTCGTTCGGGATCATTTCACGCAGCAGGCGGTCGTCCTGAGCCTGGATGCCGTCACGCTCGCCCAGACAGATCAGTTTGTCGGCCTTGAGCGCAATCGCGGCGCTGACGGCGACGTCTTCGGCCAGCAGGTTGAACACTTCACCGGTGGTGGAGTAGCCGGTCGGGCCGAGAATCACGATGTGGTGATTCTCCAGGTTCTTGTTGATGGCCTCGATGTCGACCGAGCGCACTTCGCCGGTCAGGCCGTAGTCGATGCCGTCGCGCACGCCATACGGGCGGGCGGTGATGAAGTTGCCGGAGACCGCATCGATCTTGGCGCCGAACATGGGGGAGTTGGCCAGGCCCATCGACAGCAGCGCCTCGATTTCGAGGCGGATGGAGCCGACGGCATCCATCACGCAACGCAATGACTCGCGCGAGGTCACGCGCAGGTCATTGTGGAATTCGGTGGTGAGACCGTATTCGGCCAGGTTTTCGTCAATTTGCGGGCGGGCGCCATGCACCAGCACCAGACGGATGCCGAGCGAATGCAGCAACGCGATGTCGTGCACGATATTGTGGAAATTGTCGTGGTTGACGGCCTCGCCACCAAACAGCAGCACAAAGGTCTTGCCGCGATGCGTGTTGATGTAAGGCGCGGAATTACGGAACCAGTGTACATACTGGTCCGACATGGTGTCCTGGAAGGGCAGATTGCTCACGGCGTAAGGCTCGCTGGCTCTGGGAATGGTGTGTGGTGTCCGGTGGACAGGTTACCGCGGACAAGGCTCCGGATTGTAGTGGAGCGGCGGATATGTTTACAGGAGCTGCGTCAATTGTGTTGGCGCTGAATGTTCAGGGCGATGCGGTCCGGCGTTCCAGTGCGGTGGCCTGCATGTAGAACAGCAGGGTGTTGAGGGCGCAGGCCTCTCCGGTCAGGAGGCGGGTGTCGGTGGTGACCATGCGGCTATTCATCCGGCTGGTGGCAACCGCCAGCTGCAAGGTGCGTTCCTGCAGGTCTGGGCGTGCATGGCGCGCCGGTTGCGCGCTGACCTGTTGGCGTAGGTGCTGATGCTGTCCGGGTGGCGTTTCGTACTGCAGCGCCAGGGGCACTATCCATCCAATGCTGCTTTCCAGTCCCCAGGTCCTGCCACCGGGCAGTTGAGCGTGCCGGGCGCCAAACACGGCCGCCGGATTTTCCGCCAGCTGCCACCAGAAACGCTGGCGGGTGTGCAGGTGCCGGATATTGTGGCGGGCCTGATCGGCCAGTACCGGCTGCCGGGTGAAGACGAGACTGAGGGCGTAGGCCTCCCACGCACTGTCCCGGGCCGTCTGCAGCCACGGCGGGTGATGGGCGTCCCGCGTCAGCAGTCGGTCGGTTTCTGCCAGTAACCGGAGCGCACCGTAGATGTCGCCACCGCCAGCCATGTTGGTGGCCAGTTGCATGACCGGGTACTCCGGCTCCGGTCGCGGCAGCGTCTGCATCCGCAGGAACAACTCCTGTAC
>CAYGBB010000237.1:0-3755 GCA_964347985.1 uncultured Moraxellaceae bacterium | reverse complement strand
ACATTGCCCATACTGCCCCAGCTCAAGACGCTGAAGGGCCGCTTTCACGCGCTGCAGCTCGTTTTCAGCCTCGCCCTGCAGCCCCCGCAATACATCTTCATTCTCACGCTGGGTCACCTGCTCGGCAAAATCCGTCTCAACAGGCGCCAGCTTGTGCTCAAGCTCTGACCGAACCCCGGTGATCCGGCGCTCATATTCAGCCTGCAAGCGCAGCAGGGTCTCACGTGCATCATTACTCATTTCATCCTCCTTAAAATCAGCACGTTCAGTGTGGCCCCGAACCTTGCCCGGCGCCATGATTCACATCAGCCAGACGATTAGTGGTCTTACTGTCCCAGAAAGTCTGCCTTGCCAACGGGAACGCCCTTGTAGCGCAACAGGTCATACGCTGTCGTGGCATGGAAAAAGAAGTTGGGCAGAGCCCAGTAAGTCAGATAACGACTGCCCTTGAAGTCGTAGGTCGCCCAGGGAAAAACCAGCTTGATGTCGCGATCTTCAGCGCCAGCAAACTGTTCCTGTCTCACACTGTTCACAAACTCCAGCGTCTTGCGGATACGTTCCTGCAATTCAGCCACGGTCTTTTCCGTATCTTCGAACTTCGGATTCTCGATACCGGCCAGACGGGCGGCACAGCCCTTGGCATGATCACAGGCTATCTGGATCTGGCGAGTAAAGCTGAACATGTCAGGCGCCAGCGTTGCGGTCAGCAGGTCATTCACATCCATGCAATTGGCCACAGCGTGCGCATCTGCCTTTTGCAGCAGACTGGACAGGCTGCCCAGCATCTGGCGAAAGACAGGAACAGACGCGTCGTAAATGGAAAAAGTCATGTTCTTAACTCCATGTTTCACAGTCAGGGGGCCACAAGGGATTGCCCGATTCTGTGCCCGTACCTGCTTCATGCCAAGCAGAAAATCATTTAACGCAGACAACAAAAAGGCGCCCGAAGGCGCCCTTTTGAAACAGTGACGATCAGTGACCGCCGCCGCTCAGACCCTTGAGGATATCCTCGGCAACCTTTTTGGCATCACCGAAAATCATCATGGTCTTGTCCATGTAGAAGATGTCGTTGTCGAGACCGGCATAACCCGGGTTCATCGAACGCTTGATCACCATCACGGTACGGGCACGCTGGGCCTCAAGGATCGGCATGCCGTAAATAGGCGAGCTTGGATCGTTCTTGGCCGCGGGGTTCACCACATCATTGGCACCGATGATGAGAACGACGTCGGTCGCGGCAAAATCAGAATTGATTTCATCCATTTCCTTCACGTCTTCATAAGGCACATCGGCTTCGGCCAACAGCACGTTCATGTGACCAGGCATACGGCCCGCCACCGGGTGAATGGCGTAGCTCACCTTCACGCCTTTTTCCTTGAGCAGATCACCGAGTTCTTTCACGGCATTCTGTGCACGGGCCTGGGCCAGACCGTAGCCAGGAACAATCACGACAGAGTCGGCATTGCTCATCATGAAGGCCGCGTCTTCCGGTGAACCAGCGCGGTAGTTCTTTTCCTTGCCATCGCCCGCTGCCGCAGGGCCGGCTGCCGCAGCACCAAAGCCGCCGAACAGCACATTGAACAACGAGCGGTTCATGGCACGGCACATCACGTATGACAGAATCGCACCGGAAGAGCCCACCAGCGAACCGGCGATGATCAACATGGAGTTGTTCAGCGTAAAGCCGATACCTGCAGCCGCCCAGCCAGAGAACGAGTTCAGCAGGGACACCACCACCGGCATGTCACCACCACCAATCGGACCGATCCAGAAGTAGCCCAGCACCAGCGCAAAGGCCGTCATGATGTAGAAGTGGTTCAGATCTTCCGTCACGAAGTAGGCAGCACCAAAACCAAGCATGCCGATAGCCAGCACAATCTGCACTGGCTTGACCCAGCCGCCCTTCAGTGACTTGGCCCACTTCTTTGCAGCCAGCTTGCCATAGGCAAACACGGAAGCAGAGAAAGTGATGGCGCCAACAAAACAGCCCACAAACAACTCGAAGCGATGAATCGCGTCGTGATGGCTGTGCGGGTTAAGCACGGCGGCGATGGCAATCAGCACGGCCGACAGACCCACCAGAGAGTGCATGAGCGCGACCGTTTCCGGCATCTGCGTCATCGGTACGGTCTTGGCACGGTAGATACCAACCACCGCACCCGCCACCATGGCACCGACAATCAGGCCGAGCGCAGGGTTTGGTGCCACAAAAAACGTGGCCAGCACGGCCAGTCCCATACCGAACATGCCATAGCGGTTGCCCATGATGGCAGAGGCCGGCGAGGACAAGCCACGCAGGGTCAGGATAAAGAGGACGGCGCCAACGAGATAAGCCCAATCCGCATGTTGCGCGATGCTATTCACAAAAGAATCCATCTATTGGCTCCTATTTCTTCTTTTTCTTGAACATGTCCAACATACGTTCGGTCACGGCAAAGCCACCGAAGATGTTGATGCTTGCAAGAAACACGGCGACAGCGCCAATCCACGTCGTTGCCGTAAACTGACCATCAAAGGTAACTGTCTGCAACATGGCACCAACCACGATGATGCCGGACAGTGCATTGGTTACAGCCATAAGCGGCGTGTGCAATGCAGGCGTTACGCTCCACACTACGTAGTACCCGACGAAAATCGCCATCACGAAAATCGTGAAGACAGTCACGAAGGGGATGCTGTTGGCATGCTCAACTGCTTGTGTCAGCGGAACAGCTACCTGAGCGAGTTCATTCATCTCGGACCCTCCCTATCAATTGGGCTTCTTGTACAGCACCTGGCCACCGTCGACGACGAGCGTCGGCTTGACCATTTCGTCCTCGCGATTGAGCTTGAGGCTCTGCGATTCCTTGTCGTGCTGGGGCTGCAGGAAGTTGAAGATGTTGCGGGCATAAAGTGCAGAAGCTTCTGTCGCCACGGTGGCAGGAATATTGCCGATGCCGACAATTTTCACACCATTCGGTGTCACCACAATCTTGTCGAGTTCCGACCCTTCGACGTTGCCGCCGGAAGATACCGCCATGTCGACGATGACCGCACCAGCCTTCATTTTTGCAACAGTTTCGGCCTTGATCAGCACTGGTGCCTTGCGACCCGGGATCTGTGCCGTCGTGATAACGATGTTGGCAGCAGACACGGCCTTGTCGACGACAATGGCCTGATCACGTACATACTCGGGACTAGGCATCCAGGCATAACCGCCCGTGCCCAGTGCCTTGGCCTTTTCTTCATCCGACATCGGCACATCCAGCCACTTGCCACCGAGCGACTCAACCTGCTCTTTGGCTGCCGGACGCATGTCCGAGGCTTCCACTACCGCGCCGAGGCGCTTGGCGGTCGCAATAGCCTGCAGACCGGCCACGCCAACACCGAGGATCACGGTGCGGGCCGGCTTGATGGTGCCGGCAGCCGTCATCATCATCGGGAACATGCCAGCGTATTCATTGGCGGCAATCAGCACCGCCTTGTAACCCGCCAGAGACGCTTGCGAGGAAAGGATGTCGGAGCTCTGCGCACGCGTGATGCGCGGGATCAGTTCCATGGCCACACAGGTCAGGCCCCGTGCAGCATAGGCATCAAGATGGGGGTTGGCATGTGGTGCAAACGCTGCCAGCACAATGGCGCCCTGCTTGTAGTTCACCACTTCATCAGCGGTCGGTGCAGCCACCTTGAACACGATATCTGCGTTCATGGTTGTGTCTGCTGCCGTGGCAGCAATCGTGGCACCGGCTTCTTCGTAGGCTTTGTCGGTGCAACTG
>CAYGBB010000236.1:0-3755 GCA_964347985.1 uncultured Moraxellaceae bacterium | reverse complement strand
GATGTGGAAGGTGCCCTGTTGCAGGGGCAAAGTGACGATCCGTTCTGCCAGTGGGCGCTTGAGCATTTTACTGGCGAAGCACGTGAGGCCGCGATCAAAAAACTTGGCGAGTCCATCCGCCAGTTTGATGAAGCATCCATCTACACCATTCACGGGTTCTGTCAGCGTGTGCTGAATGAAGTGCAGCTGCCAGCGTTGTTAAGCGAGCCGGAGATTGTGCCGGACGAGCGCGAGTGGTTGCCCGGCCTGTTGCAGGAGGCATGGATTCGTCATTGTGATTCACCCCTGCTGGCCGAGCTGCTTCGCCTTAGCACCCTCACGCCGGAGGTGGTGCAGCGCGATATTGATGTGCTGCTGCTCAAGTCCTACCTGCATGTCACCACAAAGAAAAAGAAAGTGGCGGTAGATGCCCTGCTCAAACAGCGGGAGCACTTGCGTGTCGAATGGCTGCGCGAGCGGACGGACATCATCAAGGATGTGAGCGAGGCCGATGCACTCAGTCGCGCCAAGGACCAGTACAAGGATCTGGACAACATGCTGGCCCTGCTGGAGGGCTGGTTGTCTGCCGATGTCGGGCTCGACAAGAAAATCCGGCAGCTGACGCCGCTGAAATTCGAGGAAAAGCGCAAGCAGAAAGGCCGCATGCCGCAGCACCCCTTCTGGGAAAAGCTGCAGGACTGGTTTGCCGAGGCCGATCTGCTGGTCACGCATTTCCGCACAACGGTGATTGATGATGTGCGTGCCGGCCTGATGGCGCACAAGCAGGCACAGGGCCTGCTGTCGTATCAGGATCTGCTGGCACTGCTGGCAGAGGCCGTCGAAGACGATGCCATCGCGCAAAGCATTCGTGCCAGTTATGGCGTTGCGCTGATTGACGAGTTTCAGGATACCGATCCGCTGCAGTTCAGGATTTTCGACAAGCTGTATCGTCAGGGCCATCTGCCGATGTATCTGGTGGGTGACCCCAAGCAGGCCATCTACAGTTTCCGTGGTGCCGATATTTTCACGTATCTGCGCGCCCGCCAGCATGCCAACGGACGCTATACGCTCGGCACCAACCGACGCTCGGTGCCGGCACTGGTCAATGCCGTCAACGGCCTGTTCACGC
The DNA here is from genome assembly GCA_964347985.1 of uncultured Moraxellaceae bacterium. GTDB lineage: Bacteria > Pseudomonadota > Gammaproteobacteria > Pseudomonadales > Moraxellaceae > UBA2031. Next base: position 2,647 of record CAYGBB010000236.1, on the reverse strand, counting down.
GGCATTCCAATCCCTTCCTGCTCTCGGACCTGCGCTTCCCCAGGGTGGATGCAGTAGAGCCAGAGGCAGCACTGTCCATTCATGAGCCGCCGTTCAAGTGCTGGCTGCTGCCCGCGCATGAAGGCAAGCAGCTCGGCAAAGAGGCTGCGCATCGCTTCAGTGTGGGCACGACCGTTGCAGAAATTGTGCGGCTGTTGCAGGGCGCCGCTGCCGGTGAAATTGCCATTGGTGACAAGCCGCTTCGCCCCGGCGACATTGCCGTGCTGGTTCCCAAACACAAGGATGGTCGCGCCATTACCGAGGCGCTGGCAGAGGCGGGCGTGCCTGCCGTCATTCGCAGCCAGGATTCCGTATTTGCCACCGATGAAGCGCATGATGTGCTATCTGTGCTGGAAGCCATTGCTGCACCGGGCCGGGACGGGCAGGTGAAGGCCGCGTACCTTTCCAGACTGTTGGGTGGCACCGTTGAATCGCTGTATGCCGAGCAGGAAGATGATGCACGCTGGTCATCCCTCATCGAGCAACTGCTGGAGGCCCGCGAGCGCTGGCTCACGCAGGGCTTCATGCCCATGTGGGAAAAGTGGCTGGCCGCATTCAATGTATATGAGCGCGTGCTGACGGGTGCCTATGGCGAGCGTCGTCTCACCAATCTGCGTCATCTTGCTACTCTCATGCAGCAGCAGGCTGACCTTGATCCGGTGCCGGAGCGTCAACTCGCCTGGCTGCGCGAACAGGTCCGTGACGGCGAGACCACCGAAGACACACAACTGCGTCTGGAAAGCGATGCCGAGCGCGTGCAGGTGTTGACCATTCATGTCAGCAAGGGCCTCGAATATCCCGTCGTGTTCTGTCCCTTCCTGTGGGATGGCGCGCTGCTGCAAAAAGCTGATGCCCATCGTGCGGAATATCGTGCGGGTGACCAGTCGCTGCTCGATCTGGGTTCCGACAAGTTCGAGCATGCGCAAACCCGCATGGCCACCGAACGCCTCGCCGAAAAACTGCGTGTGCTTTATGTCGCGCTTACGCGTGCCAAGTACCGCTGCTATGGCGTGTGGGGCTGGGTGAAGGAAAGCGAGCAGGCCCCGTTCAGCTGGCTGTTGCTGGGTGGCAATACCGAAGGTGATCCCGATGCCGATATTCTGGCCCGCGACCTGAAGCGATTTGAATACGCCGCCTATGCGGATGCCCTGGGCAACATGGCCACACAGGTGCCGGAAGGTTTTGCCTGGCAGGCGCTGGATGCCGACATTCCGCAGCTGACCATGCCGACAGCGCTGGCCGCAGAAGGCGAGCCATCAATTCCGTCGTTCAGCCGTTCCCTGAACCGGCGCTGGCGCGTGAGCAGCTTCACCGGTCTTTCCGAAAGCGCGCATGACCAGTCGCACAAGGGAGAAAGTCCTGACCACGATCTGGATCTTCCCGAGAGTGTTATACAGAAGGTTGTTACGCCGGAAGTTGCCGCGCCAGAAACCATGCAGGAGCCGCAAGGCATTCATGCCTTTCCGCGTGGCGCACGTGCCGGCGTGTTCTGGCATGCCGTGCTGGAGGATTGCGTGGGTGTGAATGTGCCGGACCGTCTGGCCCTCATCACCGAGCGCCTGCAACAACATGCCTTGCCGGTTGATCTGGCCGCGCAGGTCAATGAAACACTCATACTGTTGCTGGGAACCCCACTGGATGCCGAAGGCGCCCGGCTGGGTGCGCTCGACGCCGCCCGCGCCGAAATGGAATTTCTCTATCCCGTGCAGCAACTGGCACCGCAACAGTTCCTGAGTCTGCCGGATGTGCCGGAGCGATATCGTGATGCTCTCAAGGCACTCGATTTCCCCACGCTCAAGGGCTACCTCAAGGGCTTCATCGACCTGATCTACCGTCACGACGGCCGCTATTACGTGCTCGACTACAAGACCAACTGGCTGGGCCCGGATGATCGCGCCTATACCGCCGAGCGCATGGAAGTGGCCATGGCAGATTCGCATTACTACCTGCAGTACTGGCTGTATGTGCTGGCCCTGCACCGGCATCTGCAAACCGTGAAAGCCGATTACGATTACGACCGTGATATCGGCGGCGTGCGTTATCTGTTCCTGCGCGGTATCGCGGCGGAAACCCGTGGCGTGTATGCCCGCAAGCCATCGCGCGCGTTGATTGAATCTCTGGATGGACTGATGCGTGGCAAGAAAACAGGACATGAGCATCCAGCACAGGGAGTGACAGCATGACCCATGTGATCTCTCCACTGATGCAATCCTCACGGACGTGGCTGGCGCGTGAAGCCCCTGATCTGCCCGCTGATTTGCTTCTGGCCATTGATGCCCTGTATCAGGCCGTGGAGGGCGGGCATGTCTGTATTCGTGTAGATGTCGAACATGCCGACGCATGGCTCGCCACAGGCTGGGTCGGTCGTCCCGGCGCCTATTGCCCCTTCATTCTGGAAGCCAGCATTCTGGAAACCAGCGGGCGTTTTTATCTGGCGCGGTATCACAGCCATGAAGAAGATGTTGCCGTTGCACTCAAGTCCCGCGCCTCGCAGTTGCTCACGCCTCATGATCCGGCGCGGCTGCAGGCTGATCTGGATGCACTGTTTACCGGCGGCCCGGAAGATCGCCAGCGCCTTGCGGCATTAGTGGCGCAATTCAAGCCGCTC
>CAYGBB010000235.1:0-3767 GCA_964347985.1 uncultured Moraxellaceae bacterium | reverse complement strand
ATTCGCGGGGCAGGGTAATGCAAATTCAACTAAACCCACCGGAAGCGCTAACGTTAACTCGACCCCAAAAATGGGGCCTAATTCTTTGTATAAGTGTGATGCCTAATCCCTTGCGTGTGTCTGTAACCTGTTGATATTTCACAATCACTACAGGGATTAGGCGTCATTATTGGGGGATAACACAATGGGTATTAGGGGGAATCATGGTCTTTAGTACCTGTCCCTGGCCAAGGTTGCCGCCATCCCTTTTATTTCAACTTATCCAACCAGCAGGCAGATGTCCATTAACCCTGCATCATCTATAGGGCAGAGGGGGCTTCATTCCAGCGGCTTGGCCGACAGGCCTGCTACTTCATTGAATGCAGGCCGATCATGTTGCCTTCGGTGTCGTAGACCAGTGAGATGAACCCATACTGGCCTATCGACATCTTGCTGTTCTGTACTTTTCCGCCGGCAGCAATGGCGCGGGCCTCTTCAGCCCCGCAGTCCTCGCAGGTGAAGTACACCAGCACGCTGTTCCTGCCGGCAGAAAAGCCTTCCATGTGCACAAGTGATCCAGAGGCGCCCGTGCGCTCGGGGTTCATGGGAAAGGCCCACATTTCGGGGCCGGAGTTGGCCAGTTGCTCCAGTGTTACCTTGAAAACGGCTTCGTAGAACTTTCTGGCACGTGCCATATCGTCGACATAGATTTCAAACCAGCCGACCGGGTTGTTGATCATGATCTTCTCTCCCTGAAGTGGGTCTGTCGGCGAGGGGGTGCCGACGACCGTAGACACCAAGTATGGCTAAATCCCGCGCATTGTCTCAGGAATGACATAGGTTTTTCCGTCATAACTGAGCGTGTGGATGGCAGCGATTGGCGTGCGGATGCTTCCTGCGCATTCGTCGTTTTTCTTGAGGCTCTCACTGGCTGTGGTGGTGGGTAGTGAGTGCTTTGAGAGTGGCAGGGCCGCTCTTATTTCTTCAGCCATATCCCGTAGAACAGGATGTTCAGCAGGAGCAGTGTCAATCCCATGGCGGCAAGTACCTTACGGGGCATGCCATCAGGGTACCAGTGCCGGGTAATGTACTGTTCGATAAACCCCAGTTCATAGGCGAGCAGTCCGCCGGCCGTGCGGAAGCGGTTTTCCAGCGGGGTGAGGGGGCATGTCCATCCGATGAGGGCAATCAGCACGGCCCAGGCGAGTACCGGCAGATGCAACCAGATGACGCCGGGCCATACCCACAGCATCAGCCCCCCCAGAAAGGCAAAGGCAATAAACGCGAAGTGCAGGACGACAACAGTGTGGGCGGCGATGCGGTAGTGCATCACGCTCTCCCGAAGAACTGTTTTTGCAGGGCATGGGTCACGCGCACGCCAATGACGGGAAGCGAGGGCGTGGCATCGCCGAGAAAATCTTTTATCTGCGTCATTTGCAGCCCGGCATAACCGCAGGGATTGATGCGGGTGAAGGGCTCCAGATCCATGTTCACATTCAGCGAAAGGCCGTGATAGGCGCAGCCTTTGCGAATGCGCAGGCCGAGCGAGGCAATTTTCTTGCCGTGCACATACACGCCGTGGGCGTCGCGGTCGGCTTCGGCAGGAATGCCCAGGTCCTGCAACACGCCAACAAGCGCATCCTCTATTTTTTCCACAAAGGCGCGCGGGCCAAGGTCCATGCGCTTCAGGTCAAACAGGCAATAACCGGTAAGCTGGCCGGGGCCATGGTAGGTGACCTGACCACCACGGTCGGACTGCACCAGGGGAATGTCGCCGGGGGCCAGCACATGCTCCTGTTTGCCGGCCTGGCCAAGGGTGAACACGGGGGTGTGTTCGAGCAGCCAGAGCTCGTCGTCGGTGGTGGCGGTGCGGCTGTCGGTGAAGGCGCGCATCGCCTCCCAGGTGGGCTGGTAGTCGACAAGGCCCAGGGGTTTGATGATCAGCATGGGGATAGCCTTTCGCAGGGGCAAGACAGGCTCGGCAGGTGCTTACAACACCATGCGGATCTGCTTGCAGGCGGCAAAGTCGGCATACATGCCGTTGATCTGCTCCTTGCAGGTGACACACACCGTCACGCTGACGGAGATGTACTTCCCCGCGCTGGAGGCGCGCTCGCTCATGGTGCTGGGGTCGAACTCCGGCACATGGCGCAGCAGGATATTGGCGACAATCTCGCGCATCGGGTGTTCGGCCTCGCCCATGATCTTGAGCGGGTAGTCCATGGGGAATTCCCATAGCGCTTCGTTCTGGATGTCAGTGGGGCGGTGGCTCGTCATGGTCCGGTATCACAGCGTGGGAGAATGCAGACAATATGGGGGTGCAAAAGGGAGAGTCAAGGTGGTGGTGCGTTGGCGGTATGTAGCCGCTGATTGCGGCGGTATCCGCTCCCCCCGGGGGTGGGAGCGGTGCCGGGAATATCCTGGGTTCAGAACAGGTTGTTGAAGAAGCGCTTGATGCTGTGCCAGAGGCGTACGAAGAAGTTGGCCTCTTCCACGGGTTCCATGGCCACCAGGGGCTGGCTGGCGATAACCTTGCCGTCCAGCACCACGTTGACCTTGCCCAGTTCCTGGCCCTTGGCGATAGGGGCATCGACTTCCGGGTTCATCACCAGTTCCGTCTTGAGCTGGTCCTTCTGGCCGCGCGGCAGGGTGACGGCCAGGTCATTGGCAATGCCGGCCTTCACGATGTCCGTCTTGCCGAACCAGACCTTGGGGGTGGCCAGTACACCACCGGCATTCTGCATCACGGCGCTTTCGTAGTTGGCAAAGCCCCAGCTGAACAGGGCACGTGTCTGGTCGGCACGGGCCTGCATGGAGTTGGTGCCCATCACCACCGAGATCAGGCGCATGTTGCCACGCTTGCTGGAGGCAACCAGGCAGTAGCCGGCTTCTTCGGTGTGGCCGGTCTTCAGGCCGTCCACGGTCGGGTCGGTGAAGAGCAGGGCATTGCGGTTGCCCTGCTTGATGTTGTTGAAGGTGAATTCCTTTTCCGAGTAGATCGGGTAGTAGTGCGAGCTGTCGCGGATGATGGCGCGCGCCAGCACTGCCATGTCGAAGGCAGTGGTGTAGTGCCCCGGGTCCGGCAGGCCGGTGGCGTTCATGAAGTGCGAGCCTTTCATGCCAAGGCGGGCTGCTTCCTTGTTCATCATTTCGGCAAAGGCAGGTTCGTTGCCGGCCATGTGTTCGGCCAGTGCCTTGGAGGCATCGTTGCCGGACTGGATGATGACACCACGCAGCATGTCGATGACCGAGGCCTGGCTGTTCAGCGGCAGGTACATGCACGATTCTTTGCTGGTGCCGCGGCACCATGCGTACTCACTCACGAAGACCGGATCGGTTTCCTTGAGGCGGCCAGTGGTGAGGCCCTGTTCGACGAGATAGCTCGTCATCATCTTGGTCAGCGAAGCCGGGGCCAGGCGAACGTTGGGGTTGCTCTCGGCGAGTACCTTGCCGGAATCGAAATCCACCAGCAGATAGGCCTTGTTATCCAGTACCGGGGCACTGGGCACAGAGGCGAAGGCGGGGGCAATAACCAGCAACAGCGGGGCAATCCCTGCAAATAGTCGGTGCATGGGCTTCATGACTAGTCCTGTAAACGGCAAAACGGAGAAAGTGGAGGCGGGCAAACCCGCAAGCGGCCCAAATTGTAGCACTGGCATCCTGACGGGATGTGCTGCTTTGTCGGGCGATTGTGGCTGGGGCGTAAAAAACAGTGTGTAGAACAAGGGGCGGGACGGGTCAGAACACCAGAACGATAAGCTCCAGCAGGGCAATCAATGCCATTGTGA
>CAYGBB010000234.1:0-3778 GCA_964347985.1 uncultured Moraxellaceae bacterium | reverse complement strand
CCGAGATGGCCCGTGGCGGCCAGAGCGTCAGCCCCCAGGGCCTGTCCGCGCTGGTGAACCAGCAGAATGCCCGCGTCATCGATGTGCGTGATCCCGTCGAGTTCAAGGCTGGCCACATTACCGGCAGCGACAATATTCCCTACAGCCGCATCAGCGAGCGACTGGAGGAATTGAAAAAGGAACCGGACCGCCCCATTGTGATTATCTGCAACATCGGCCAGACCGCCGGTGCAGCAGGTCGTCAACTCAAGGCGGCCGGCCTTACGCAGGTCTACAAGCTCGATGGCGGTATCAGCAACTGGAAAAGCCAGTCGCTGCCGCTGGTGAAAAAATAACCCGGAGTTGTCCCATGGCTGATGTTGTCATCTACACCACACCCATCTGCCCTTACTGCGTGCGGGCCAAGAGCCTGCTCAAGCAGAAAGGGGTCGAGTGGAAGGAAATTGATGTCAGCCGGGATGACAACGAGCGCATGGCACTGATGGCGCGTACCAAACAGCGCACGGTGCCGCAGATTTTCATCAACGGCCAGCACATCGGTGGCAGCGATGACCTTTACGCGCTGGAGCGTGCAGGCAAGCTGGATGCCCTGCTGGCCGGTTGAGTTTTCAGGTGTCACTGCCGTACACCGGAAGTGACGCACACAACAATCAAAACAAGGACACGATTCATGTCGGAACAAGCCCAGCAGAACCAGCAGTCACAGGGACAGTTTTCCCTTCAGCGTATTTATGTGAAGGACTTGTCCTTCGAGGTCCCGAATGCCCCCAAGGTGTTCCTGGCCGAGTGGAAGCCGGACGTGAACGTCGAGCTGGCCACACAGACCAACAAGCTGGATGATGGCAAGAATTATGAAGTCGTGCTGTCGGTGACCGTTACCGTCAAGAATGCGGACCAGGTGGCCTTCATTGCCGAAGTAAAACAGGCCGGCATTTTCATGGTTGATGGTGTGCCGGATAACCAGCTGGGCCAGCTGCTCGGCGCCTATTGTCCGAACCTGCTGTTCCCGTATGCCCGTGAAACCGTGTCGGATGTGGTGACACGCGGCAGCTTCCCGCAGATGCTGCTGGCGCCGGTCAACTTTGATGCCGTGTTTGCCGAATCGCTGCGTCAGCGTCAGGCACAGCAGAAGACAGAGCCGGCCGAAACCCTGCAGTAAGGGTGGCAGCGGGCAGCCTGCAGCTGCCCGCTGACGTGTCAGGACGCGGGAAAAGTGCACAGGGAAGACGTCATGTTCAGGATGGTTATCGTGGTGGTCGCGATGCTCGCGGTGCCGGCACAGGCCGAGCTTTATAAATGGACTGATGCAGAAGGCCGTGTGCACTTTACGGACAAGAAGCCTGACAAGGCGAACAAGGTGGAAACCTTGCAGGCGCCACGAGTGACAGGTCCTGGGGGCCGGCAGGCCGAGGGCGCCCCGGCGGCCGAAAAAAGTGGCGATGTCCTGCAGCGGCAAAAGCGCATGGCGGATATCCTCACGCAGGAGCGCGAGCAACAGGAACAGGCCTCGGTCAGGAAGCGGAACGAGGACGCATTGCGCAAAAGAAAGTGCATGGAAATGCAGGATTACCGGCGCAATGTTGATGGTGCTCGCCTGTATGACATCGATGAGAAGGGTGAGCGTGTGTTCATGGACGACGCCCGGCATACCCAGCACATGCGCGAGCTGGATCAGGCCATTCGGGCGAACTGTCAGTAAGTGCCCTGCCGTGTATCTGCCTGCCGCTGCCATTCGTCTGTCGTAGGCAGTCAAGCTATACAGGGCCGCTTGCTAGCACAGCCAACCGTTCGTCTCAAGGCTGGAAAACCTGTCGACTTCTCTCGAGAATAGCGCTGACAAAATCACGTGTCTGATCTATACAATGGTCCCGTCCCTGCGAAAATTTTTTCGTTGGGGATCGGGGCGCTGTCTTGTTCTGGGGTAAGCACCATGGCGAACAACGAATATAACGATTTTGATGAAACCGACCCGGTGGAAGATGACACCGAGGACGAGGTAGAGGACGACCTGGAGGCAGATGCCCCGGTTGAGGTGACGGTGGGTGGCGATGCCCCGATCGCCCGCAAGGAAGTGGACGAGGCGGAGACGCTGAGCGTGTCCAGCAAGGAGGCGTTGCGCCGCCAGCTGGAAGAGGAGATGGAGCTCTTTCTCGCGCGCGGCGGCAAGGTGCAGGAAATTCCGCCTGATGTCACCACGGATCCTCCCCAGAAGCCGGTCAGCAACTACGGCTCCAAGCCCATCTGAGCCAGCGTCCCACGACGCCGCCAGCGCTGGCATCCGGTTTTCGCCTGGGCGAAAATGGGGATCTTTTGCCATACAGCCCCGCAATGCGGGGCTGTTCATTTTCAGGCACATGCACATGCTCCGTTCAGTGAACGGGTACAGGAAGCCTTGATGACCAGAATCAAACCGCCCATGAGCCGGGTTCAGCGTGCCATGCTGGTATCCATGGCGGCGGCCATCGCCACCATCGGGCTCAAGTTCGGGGCCTATTTCCTGACCGGCTCGGTGGGTTTGTATTCTGATGCCATGGAGTCGCTGGTTAATCTTGCTGCTGCCGTGCTTGGTTTTGTGCTGCTGGGGATTGCCGCTGCGCCGGCGGATGACGAGCATCCGTTCGGGCATCAGAAGGCCGAGTTTTTTGCCAGTGGCGCCGAAGGCTTGCTGATCCTGCTGGCGGCCGGTGCCATTGCCTGGACCGCAATTACCCGTTTTTTCGAGCCGACACCTGTGGCACGGATGGACTTCGGTCTGCTGCTCTCATTCGGTGCCACTGTCATCAATGCCCTGGCGGCATGGTGGTTGATGAAAGTGGCCCGCGCCGAGAAAAGCATTGCGGTCGAGGCCGACGCGCACCACCTGCTCACGGATGTGTGGACCTCGGTGGGCGTCATCCTGGCGCTGGCCCTGTTGCTGGTCTTTCCTTCGGCGTGGTGGCTGGATCCGCTGGTGGCGCTGGTCGTGGCGCTCAATATTGTCCGCACCGGGCTGATGCTGATGAAGCGCTCGGTGGATGTATTGATGGATGTGCAGTTGCCTCCGGACGAGTTCCGTCGTGTCGATGATGCCCTGCGCATGCATTTACCCGCCGATGCATCCATTCAGGGGTTACGGACACGGCATGCCGGACACCGCCGCTTTATCGAATTCAATCTGCTGTTGCCCGGGCACTGGACGGTCGCACAGTCACACCAGTTGTGTGATGCCCTGGAAGATGCCGTGCGCGCCGAGTTTCCCGCTACCGAAATTGTCATCCATGTCGAACCGGATGACGTCGTGCGTCAGCGTCCCCTCGACGTGGCAGAGACCTGAGTCGGCTGGCCCGCTGCCAGTTTGCTGGCCACCGAGTAGCAGTCGTCGATGTGCGTATTGGCAATCTTGCGCATGACGAAATAGCCCAGTCCCGCTGCGACAATCTGCCCTCCCAGCGGCACAAACTTGGATATCTGCCGGGTCAGCAGGCGGCTGGCCATGCCCTGGAAGCTGCGCCGGACCAGTTCGCGCGAAACAACAATCCCGATCAGCTGGGCGCCTCGCTCACGAATCTGGTGCCAGGTTTTTTCGCGGCGCGCCGGGTCCATGGCATCAATGTCTTCTGTCGACAGGCCGAAGCGGTGGCTGATCTCGGGGATGAGCTGCACCAGAATCCCGGCATCTACCACCATATCCAGAAACGGAATCGGCACCACGGCCGCACCGGCGGAGACCAGGGCACGTTTGCGGACCAGGGTGCGGCATTCATCACGCAGACGATCAAGTTCGGCAGGGGTGAGCATT
>CAYGBB010000233.1:0-3791 GCA_964347985.1 uncultured Moraxellaceae bacterium | reverse complement strand
CTTGTAGGCGATGTAGCTATCCAGAATTTTTTCAGCCTCAGCTGCAGCGCCTGCAGGCAGCTTGTGCCGGATATAGGCACGGATACGCGCCAGTATCGACTCCAGTGGCTCCTCACCCGTCGCTGAAAGAAAATAATCAAAGACTCGACGTATGCCATTGGTGATTTTGAGGTTGCCGTTGGCATCCACCTCCAGCTCACCATCTACCTCGGTGTCACGCAATGAACCGGGCAGGCCCTCCAGCCCAGTGGTAAAGCTAGAGGGAAGCGCCGCCGCATTTGCCATGCCATCAGCACCGGCACTGCCACTGGCACCAGATAAAAAACCGGAAAATGCCTCGCCATCTCTGGTCGAGGGCCAGAACAGTATGCCCAGAGCCAAGACCAGCACTATCCCTGCAAGACCAATCGCCTTCCTGCCCATCATTTACCTCTGTTTTTATTATTATGGTTGTTCTGTGGTGCCGGAGTATCCATGCAGGCCCCACCAAACTTCAATGTGGCCACGGCCCCAGCATTTCTTCGTTGCTGATATTGACTTCACAAACACTCCAGGTGAAGTGCTGATTTTAACAAGGCATCTTGCAACCCGGGCGCACTCGCAAGATACTGTACGCATGAACAGTATAAATAAGAATCCTCCCAGACCCTGGCGGCGGATGATTGCCATGGTGGGCATGGATGCCTTCTTTGCCTCTGTGGAGCAGCTGGACAATCCACGTCTGCTGGGATGCCCCGTCGGTGTAGTCAATAGCGAACATGGAGCGACCATTATTGCCGCTTCACGCGAAGCAACGGCCCTGGGTATCCGGATCGGCACACCATGGAGTGAGGCTCATACCAGATACCCGGAATGCACAAGGATTGTGTCCAGACCGGCACGCTATAGCGAGATTTCCGACCGGATCATGTCGGCATTACAGGAGGTATCTCCTGAACTGGAAGTATTTTCAGTAGACGCGGCATTCATTGATCTGACCAGTTGCCAGGCCTATTACCGGTATCAGCCTGAAACCATCGGCCGTCTTATTCAGGAAACCGTTTACAAGGTATCAGGCTTGTCCTGTTCCGTAGGCATCAGTGGCGACAAGACGACTGCAAAATGGGCCGCCAGACAGGAGAGTCCTGGTGGGCTGACACTGATACACCCCGATGAGGCCGAACTTTGTCTGGCAGATGTTCCTCTTACGGACCTTTGTGGCATTGGCCCCGGCATCGCCGATTTCTTTGCCCAGTACGGGATTCATCGCTGTGGCGACATGAAAAAGATTCCGATACGTGTCCCCGCACAACGCTTTGGCAATCTGGGTCGCCGCCTCTGGTTAATGGCACAGGCACGTGATCCCGCAACCCTCACGGTGCGAATGCCGGAGCCAGCGTCCTTTGGCCATGGCAAGACCCTGCCGCCACAAACACGGGAAATGATGGTCATCCAGGGCTTTTTCATGCACCTGGCCGAGAAGCTGGCCGCACGCCTACGTCGGCACGGTTATGTGGCGCAGGAGTTTCACATCAGCATGCGCTGCCCGGAAGGCTGGCGAGAGGCATGGATGCGAACCGGCGAGGATGACCCCGGCGGGGAGGCAATATTCCAGCTGTGCAAACGCTTCCTGCGGCAGCACTGGTTTGGTGAGGACGTAGAGCAGATTCGTATCCGGGCAGCAACACCCGATCTGTATGGCAGCCAGCCCGACATCTTTACCACAAGGCGGTGAACGTATTTTTCAGGCGGCCAGTGGGCCACTGTGAAACCGGATTTCCGAATCCGGACGCTGGATTAGATCAGCCTCAATGTCACGAAAGAACGCTACTCGCTCCTCAATCGGCCCTGAAGAATACTGGTGGGCCAGATCCAGGTAATACTCAAAGTGACGTGCTTCGGAGCGCAGCAGAAAGGTATAGAACCGGGAAAGCTCGGCATCCAGATGCGGGGCCAGTTTTTCAAAACGTTCACAGGACCGTGCTTCTACAAAGGCCCCGACAATCAGGATATCAACCAGTCGTCCCGGTTCACCCGTGCGTAGATGCTCACGCAAACCCGTGGCATAACGGGCAGCAGAGACCGGTCGATAGGCGATGCCCCGCGCCTGCATGATCTCGAGGACCTGCTCGTAATGCAGCATTTCCTCGCGCACCAGCTGGGCCAGCAACACTTGCAGATCCTGACGGTCACTGTAGCGGAACAACAGGTTCATGGCCGTACCGGCTGCCTTTTTCTCGCAGTTGGCGTGATCCCTGAGCAAGAGAGGAATATCGGTGAGTGCACCCTCAACCCAGCGATCGGGAGTGGGACATGCAAGAAAGGCATGTACTGGTTCCAGAAAATCCACTGCTGACTCCCCCCTGATAACAAGGCGCGGAGTATAGCCAGACAAGGCTTGCGGACCAATGCTCCCGCTGGTCGACCACAGGCCCGGTGTTGGCGCTCAGGGTGTCCGGCCGCATCAGGCCTGTTATCCTTGGACTTTGAATGCGACCGTTTTCAGGCATGAACCCATCTCCAGACACCCACTCGAACACCCGCCCGCTGCGTCCGAAAGATTATGTCTACCTCGGGCTGCTGCGACTCTTCAGTTCCCTGCCACTGGGCTTCCTGCAATCCCTGGGGGGGGCATTGGGCTGGCTGGTGGCCCAATCACGGCAAAACCGTGCGCTCCGGGTTGTCCGTCGAAACCTGGAACTCGCCTTTCCGGATAAAAGTGACAAATGGCGTGAAGACACCGTGACACAGAATATTGTGCACACTGGCAAGGTGATGATGGAGTTCGCCAAGACATGGGGAATGCCGCCTGAATACAGCCTGCAACTCATTCGCCAGGTTCATAACGAACACCTGTTTCATGAGGCTATCCATGAGGGGCATGGCACGATCGCCATCGTCCCGCACTTTGGCAGCTGGGAGGTCATGAATGCATGGCTCAGCCTGCATGTCGCCCCCGTGATCATGTACAAGCCAGGCAAGGACCCCGGGGTGGACCGCTTTGTGCTGGAGGCACGTGGCCGCCTGAAGGCAACCATGGTATCGACCGATGAAAGCGGTGTAAAAGCCATCTTCAAGGCATTGAAACGTAATGGCTTTACCGCGGTATTGCCGGATCATGTCCCGGAAACCAGCGGCGGCATCATGGCCCCTTTCTTTGGTATCAACACCCTGACCGGGACCATGGTGCCCAAACTCATTCACCGCACGGGCGCCCGTGCCGTGATGATGTACTGCATGCGCGTAGAAGGCGGGTTCGACATCCATTTTGAGGCGCCCGATCCCGACATCTACAATGAGAATCTGGGCATGGCCACCGCCGCCATGAACCGCTCGGTGGAAAGCGTGATAGCTGCCGACCCGGTGCAATACCAGTGGAGCTACAAACGCTTCAAACGCAATGAAAGCCTGCCTGACCCTTATCGGAAACAGGCGAACTCCTGAACAGGGATGCAGTCCTCGCACGGTGACCCGGATGTCCAAGCAGCTGCTGATCGTGGCTCATGCCCCCTCGCCCAATACCCGTCATCTGGTCGAAGCCCTGATCAGGGGTGCCAGTCACCCTGATATCCAGGGCATAACCGTGAGCTGGAAACCTCCGCTGGAGGCTGGGCCAGACGATGTACTCGCGGCAGATGCCATCATCCTCGGCACCCCGGAAAACCTGGGCTACATGAGTGGCGCCCTCAAGGATTTTTTCGATCGCACCTACTATCCGGTGCTGGAGAGAAAACAGGGCTTGCCCTGTGCCATCCTGATCCGGGCCGGCAATGATGGCACCGGAACCCGACGCGCCCTGGAAAGCATTCTGA
>CAYGBB010000232.1:0-3793 GCA_964347985.1 uncultured Moraxellaceae bacterium | reverse complement strand
ATCCGCGCGTTCAAGGGCATTCTGGCGGGTGAGTATGACAACCTGCCCGAACAGGCGTTCTACATGGTCGGCACCATCGACGAAGTGATCGAAAAGGCCAAGAAGCTTTAATCGAGCTTCACGCGGGGTGGGTCAGGCCAGTGGCTGTCACCCAGCCTGCGTTCCATTGAGGAATTGAAAATGGCACAAACCATTAACTGCGACATCGTCAGCGCAACCGAGTCCATCTATGCGGGTAAGGTAACGATGCTGGTCGCACACGGGGTTCAGGGGGATCTTGGCATCTTGCCGGGCCATGCTCCGTTGCTGACCCAGCTTGATCCGGGTCCGGTGCGCGTGCTCAAGGAAGATGGTTCCGAGGAGGTTTATTACGTTTCCGGCGGCGTGCTGGAAGTGCAGCCGACCATCGTCACCATTCTGGCCGACACCGCCGTGCGCGCGCATGACGTTGATGAAGCGGCTGCCGAGCAGGCCCGCAAGGCCGCGCTGGAGGCATTGCAGAATCAGAAAGGCGAGATGGACACGTCCGTCGCGCTGGCCGCGCTAGCCGAAGCCGCCGCCCAGCTTCGTACCCTGCAGCAGATGAAAAATCGCGCCGGTCGCGGCTAGGCCGCACGACGTCAAAAAAGGCAGCCCACGGCTGCCTTTTTTGTTTCAGGGGTCAATGCCCGTGCGTTGTATCGCAGCAAAAAGCCGACATCGTGTAAACTTGCCATTCTCGTCTGGAGTCAAGCGCAGCAATGGAATTATCGGTCGTCATACTTGCCGCCGGCAAGGGTACCCGCATGAAGTCGGTGTTGCCCAAGGTCATGCAACCTCTGGCCGGCCGCCCCTTGTTGCGCCATGTGGTGGATACGGCTCGCGGCCTCAAGGCCAGCCATACGCTGGTGGTGTATGGCCATGGCGGAGATCTGGTGCAAAAAGCATTTGCCACGGATGCGCTGCTCTGGGCCGAGCAGGCCGAGCAGAAAGGCACCGGCCACGCTGTGCAAATGGTTTTGCCGCAACTGGCAACTTCCGGCAAGACACTGATTCTTTACGGTGATGTACCGCTGACCACAGCAGAAACCCTAGGCTTGCTGATTGATCGTGTCGACAGCGAGCAAACACTGGGCCTGATCACCCTCGACATGCAAAACCCCAGCGGTTATGGCCGCATCGTGCGCAATGCCGCAGGTGCCGTGCAGCGCATTGTCGAGCAGAAAGATGCGACTGATGCAGAAAAGAAAATCACGGAAGTAAACACTGGAATTTTCTGCGTGCCGAACCGCCTGCTGCACCAATGGTTGCCGAGACTGAACAGCAATAATGCTCAGGGCGAATACTATCTGACTGACATTATCGCCATGGCTGCCGTCGAAAATATCCGCATTGAGACCATACAGCCAGCCCATGCCTGGGAAGTCGACGGCATCAACGACAAAATGCAGCTTGCCGCGCTGGAGCGCGTGCATCAGCGTGTACGGGCGGATGCACTCATGCGTGGCGGCGTCACCCTGATCGATCCGGCTCGCATTGATGTGCGCGGCAGCATCAGTCACGGCATGGATGTACACATTGAGCCGAACGTGATTTTCGAGGCGCGTGTGGTGCTGGGCAACAATATTCGTATCGGTGCCAACTGCCAGCTCAAAGATTGCGAGATTGGGGATAACACCACGATCAAGCCCAATTCCCTGATTGACGAAGCCATTGTTGGCGCGGGCGCCGAAATTGGCCCGTTTGCGCGCCTGCGCCCCGGCACTGTGCTCGCCGCCAATGTGCACATCGGAAATTTTGTTGAAACCAAAAAAATATGCATAGGCGAAGGCTCGAAAGCCAATCATCTGGCCTATCTTGGCGATGCCGACATCGGCAGTGGCGTGAATGTCGGGGCCGGCACCATCACCTGCAATTACGATGGCGCCAACAAGCACCTGACCATTATTGGCGACAATGCCTTTATCGGCACCAATACCTCCTTGATTGCACCAGTCACGGTGGGCGCTGGCGCGACCACCGGCGCCGGTTCTGCCATCAGCAAGAATGTCCCTGATCACACCCTCGCCGTGGCGCGCGGCAAGCAAGTCATGATTGAGGGCTGGCAACGGCCTAAAAAGAAATAATCAAGATTCGGCGCAGGTTGGGGTAAACGTTAGTGCACCCCAACATTGCCAAACTCAAAACAGTGTTGGATTCGAGAGCGTTGGGGTGTCCCACGGGATTTCCTTCGGTCACGCCCTTACCCCAACCTACGGATGGAGCAGGAAGCATGTGTGGAATTGTTGGTGCCATTGGCAATCGCAATATCGTCCCACATCTTGTGGACGGACTGAAGCGCCTGGAATATCGCGGTTATGATTCTTCCGGCATTGCCATACTGGATGGCGAGATCAGGCGCGTGCGCAGGGTTGGCCGCGTTGCGGAAATGGAAAGAGCCGTCGCTGAAGAAAATGTCAGCGGGCATCTTGGTATTGGCCATACGCGCTGGGCAACGCACGGCGGTGTAACGGAGCCCAATGCCCATCCGCATGTGTCAGCCGGTCTGATTGCTGTGGTGCACAATGGCATTATTGAAAACCACGATGAAAAGCGCGACGAGCTGAAAGCACAAGGCTATATTTTTACCTCGCAAACGGATACCGAAGTCATTGCCCATCTCGTGCACAGGCATTATGAAAGAACCCGTGATCTTTTTGTTGCAGTACAGGATGCCGCCAAGGAATTGACGGGGGCTTACGCCATTGCCGTACTGGCGCAAGACCAGCCCGATTTGCTGGTGGTGGCACGCATGGGCTGTCCGCTGCTCATTGGCGTGGGCGAAGGCGAGAATTTTATTGCCTCCGATGTGTCTGCCGTGTTGTCGGCAACCCGGTGCGTCATGTATCTGGAAGAGGGCGATGTGGCCAGGCTGACGCGCGACAGCGTGCAGGTATTCGACCGTAACGGCCTCGCCATCGAACGCCAGCTGCATTTGTCCGATGTGTCACTGGCGTCCATGGAGCTCGGCCCTTACAGCCATTTCATGCAAAAGGAAATTCACGAGCAGCCGCGCGCACTTTCAGACACGATTGAAAACATACTGGAGGAGGGGTTTTCTCCATCCCTGTTTGAGGGTGATGCGGCCGCTGTTTTCAATAATGTGAAAAGCGTGCAGATCATTGCCTGTGGCACCAGTTTTTATGCAGGCTCCGTGGCGCGCTACTGGATTGAGGGCATTACCGGTCTGCCTTGCAGCGTAGAGGTGGCCAGTGAGTATCGCTATCGTGATGCGGTGGCCAATCCGAATAACCTGATCGTCACCATCTCCCAGTCCGGTGAAACCCTGGATACCATGGAGGCGCTGAAGTACGCCCGCTCACTGGGCCAGGAAAAAACGTTATCCATTTGCAATGTGCGCGAGTCCGCCATACCTCGTGCTTCCGCACTGGTGTTCTACACCAAGGCCGGCGCTGAAATCGGCGTCGCCTCCACCAAGGCCTTTACCACGCAGCTGGTGGCCCTGTTCACGCTGGCAATTACATTGGCCAAAATGAACGGCCGTGTGAATGCGGAGCAGGAGGCGGCTTGTCTGGATGCCTTGCGGCATTTGCCGGCAAGTGTGCAGCATGCGCTGAATCTGGAGCCGCAGATCAAGCCCTGGGCTGATCGTTTTGCGAAAAAGGATCACGCCCTTTTTCTCGGCCGTGGCGTGCATTACCCGGTGGCGCTGGAAGGGGCACTCAAGCTCAAGGAAATTACCTATATCCATGCTGAAGCTTACCCGGCCGGTGAACTCAAGCATGGCCCGCTGGCGCTGGTGGATGAAAACATG
>CAYGBB010000231.1:0-3843 GCA_964347985.1 uncultured Moraxellaceae bacterium | reverse complement strand
ACTCCCATCGAACCGATGGCCACACGGGCGGCATTGAAGGCATCATCGTTCTGGATGAGCTGTACCGGAATGGTCGAATCCTCTTCCAGCTTGCCTGTCCAGGTAGCCGGGTTGGTAATCCCGCTGGTTGGCTCGATCTGCACCATGCGACCGCCCTCCACCACCATCTGCAGGCTCACCGCCTGATCGGCAATCGGGCCATATCCCAGACCGGAGCCATGCGTTGCCGTCATCATGACACCGGCAATGGTCTGGCCGTCATAACCACCCATGTTCTGCAGGGCCAGGCCATTCTTGTCCAGGTAGTCATTCAGGTCACGGATACGGATCCCGCTCATCGTCCGCACCAGGCGCGGCTCATTGGGGTTCTTCAGGCGGGTTCGTTGCAGGGTCAGGGGCTTGTTAAGCTTTTCCGGCGTGAACAGCACCTCGCTGGTGATAGCCACATCCGACGCCGAGTGGCCGGAGCCCGTCATGCGCACACGTTTACCCGCGCTGGTCGCCTGGCGGATGTAGTCGCTCAGATGTTTGGCACTCTCGGGCTGGGTCATGTACTCGGGCTCAACCTTTTCGGTCTTGACCCAGTTTTCCCACTCGCAGCCAGACAGACTCACGGCCATGATGGCAGCGAATGCCACCTTGCCATATGAACCACCCAGTGAACGGATCATTGCTTATCTCCCTGAACAGCCCGCAACAGGCTGGTTTTTTTATTGTTTTACAGAACGCAGGCCGCACATGGTTGCCTCACTACAATCTGGCTACCTGTTTGTGCGATGCCGCAGAATCGGTTTCCCAGGCATTTCAGACAATGACTCCACGGCCCATTACCCCCGCCCATGTGGGCTTAAAGGCAAACTCTTCTTTTCCCCCCTCCCTCAGGAAGGGTGCGCCCCTTTAACTCCATATCCGCTACAATGGCTCCGCCTCTTGATTGGGGCTTTTGCCGTTTCCGTCACGAGATTGCCTGATGAGCCTGTCCACACCGCTGTCCCTCCTTCCTGATCTGCCCGTCAAAGCCGGTGATCGCAGGCATTGGGGAGCGTTAACCGGGTCAGCGTTGGCGCTGACGCTGGCAGAAGCCGCGCAACTGCACGCTGGTGTCGTGATTGTCGTTACGGCAGATACCCAGTCCGCCACCCGACTGGAGGACGAACTCGGCTTCTTTCTGGCGGGATCACTGCCGGTCCTGCATTTCAGCGATTGGGAAACCCTGCCCTACGACCAGTTCTCGCCACATCAGGACATCATCTCGGCACGCCTGCGTACGCTGGCTACCCTGCCCGGCCTGCAGCGCGGCATTCTGGTGGTGCCGGTCAGTACGCTGGCCCAGCGCATCGCCCCGCGCGGCTGGCTGGGCGGGCACTCCCTGTCACTGACCGTCAAAGAGAAACTCGATGGCAGCGAATTCCGGCGCCAGCTGGAGTCCGCCGGCTATACCGCTGTCGACACCGTGTTCGAACATGGCGAATTTGCCGTGCGCGGCAGTCTGATTGACCTGTTTCCCATGGGCACGGAATACCCGCTGCGTATTGAACTGTTTGACGACGAGATCGATACCCTGCGCCGTTTTGATGTGGACACGCAGCGCACGGTGGAAAACATTGCCCGTGTCGAACTGCTGCCCGCCAAGGAGTTCCCGCTCGACAAAGGTGCCATCCGGCGCTTTCGTGATGCCTGGGCCAATGCATTCAATGGCGACCCGAAACGCTGTTCGGTCTATCAGGACGTGATCAATGGCCTGGCCGCTGGCGGCATCGAATACTATCTGCCGCTGTTCTTTGAGCAGACGGGCACCCTGTTTGACTATCTGCCGGGTAATGCCCTTTGTTTTGTGGATGCCGGCGCCAAATCACAGATTGATCACTTCTGGCAGGAAATCCAGAACCGTTATGAAAGCCGGCGTCACGACACCACACGCCCGCTGCTGCCACCTGAAAAACTCTTCCTGCGCGACAATGAGTTATTCGAGGCCATCAACCGTTTTCCGCGTATCGAATGGCAGGCAGGCCCTGTCGATGAACGTGCCGGCAGCATTAATCTGCCCTTTACCGTTTCTCCTGCATTGCCCGTCGACGGCCGTAGCGAGTCACCACTGACCGCGCTTACTGACTTTCTGCAACAACATGCCAATGCCCGCGTCTTGTTCAGCGCCGAAAGCGCCGGACGTCGTGAAAGCCTGCTGGAACTTTTCGGACGCTCCGGACTAAAGCCCCGCACGCTGGACAGCTGGCAGGATTTCCTGAGTTCCACCGACTCCAGTCCGGCCATCGCCATTGCTCCGCTGGAACAGGGCCTGTGGTTGCAACAGCCCAACCTGGTCGTCATTGCCGAATCGCAACTGTTCGGCCAGCGCGTTATGCAGCGCCGGCGCCGCAAGGCCAGCAGCCAGGATGTTTCTGGCGAAATGATCATCAAGAACCTGAGCGAGCTGCACCCGGGAGCACCGGTGGTGCATATTGATCATGGTGTCGGCCGCTATCAGGGACTGGTGACACTGGACATCGACAACCAGACCCAGGAATTCCTGCTGCTGGAATATGCCGACAAGGCGAAACTATATGTGCCCGTCGCCAACCTGCACCTGATTGCCCGGTATTCCGGTGCCGACGATGCCATGGCACCGCTGCACCGCCTTGGCACCGAACAATGGACCAAGGCACGTCGCAAGGCTGCCGAACAGGTGCGTGACACGGCGGCAGAACTGCTCAATATTTATGCCCGGCGTGCCGCCCGCCCCGGTTATGCCTTCGCCTTTAACGAACTGGATTACCAGCATTTTGCTGCCGGCTTTCCCTTCGAGGAAACGGCCGACCAGGCCGCAGCGATCATTGCGACCATTACCGATCTGCGCGCACCACGCCCCATGGATCGACTGGTGTGCGGCGATGTGGGCTTTGGCAAAACCGAAGTCGCGATGCGGGCCGCTTATGTTGCGGTACAGGATGGCCATCAGGTTGCCGTACTGGTGCCGACCACGCTGCTCGCCCAGCAGCATTATGAAAACTTTCGCGACCGCTTTGCTGACTGGCCGGTGAAAATCGAGGTGCTGTCACGCTTCAAGTCCACCAAGGAACAGAATGTGGCCCTCAAGCAGCTTGAGGAAGGCAAGGTCGACATCATCATCGGCACCCACAAGCTGCTGCAGGATGATGTGAAGTTCAGGAATCTTGGTCTCATCATTGTCGACGAGGAGCACCGCTTCGGGGTGCGTCACAAGGAGGCCCTGAAAAATCTGCGTGCTGAAGTCGACATGCTGACCCTCACCGCCACGCCGATTCCGCGCACACTGAACATGGCCTTTGCCGGCATGCGTGACCTCTCCATCATCGCCACACCACCGGCCAAGCGTCTGGCGGTGAAGACGTTTGTGCGCGAGACCGGCCCGGAAGTCGTGAAGGAAGCCATGTTGCGCGAGCTGCTGCGTGGCGGGCAGCTATATTATCTGCACAACGAAGTCGACAGCATCGAGAAATGTGCGCAGGAACTGCAGGCACTGGTACCGGAGGCACGTATCGGTATTGCCCACGGCCAGATGCGTGAGCGCGAACTCGAACAGGTGATGCAGCAGTTCTATCACAAACAGTTCAATGTACTGGTGTGCACCACCATCATCGAAACCGGTATCGACGTACCGACCGCCAACACCATCATCATGGACCGTGCCGACAAGCTTGGCCTGGCACAAATGCACCAGTTGCGTGGCCGTGTCGGCCGCTCGCATCACCAGGCCTACGCCTATCTGCTGACACCAAACAGGAAAGCCATGACCGGCGATGCCGAAAAGCGTCTGGAGGCCATTACCCAGGCCGACGACCTTGGTGCCGGTTTTGCGCTGGCCAG
>CAYGBB010000230.1:0-3859 GCA_964347985.1 uncultured Moraxellaceae bacterium | reverse complement strand
TCCGAGGTCTGCACCGTGCAGGCCACGCTGGATCGTGTTCCTACCCTCTGGGTGCCTCGCGAGCGCCTGATTGAGGTGCTGCGCTTCCTGCGCAATCTCCCGCAACCCTACGTGATGCTGTATGACCTGTCGGCGATCGACGAGCGTCTGCGCAAGCATCGCCAGGGTCAGCCGGAATCCGATTTCACTGTCTTCTATCACCTGCTCTCGATCGAACGGAACAGTGATGTACGCATCAAGGTCGCCCTGAAGGCCGACGACCGCACCATGCCTACTGCCATCCCGGTCTGGCCGAATGCCAACTGGTACGAGCGTGAAGTGTGGGACCTGTTCGGCATTACCTTCACGGGCCACCCGCTACTGACCCGCATCCTGTTGCCACGCAACTGGACCGGTCACCCGCTGTGCAAGGATTATCCGGCCCGCGCCACTGAATTCGACCCCTTCATGCTCGATGCTGCCAAGCAGGATGCCGAGCAGGAAGCGCTGCGCTTCAACCCCGAGGAATGGGGCATGAAGAAGGGCACAGCCGACGAGGACTACATGTTCCTCAACCTCGGCCCCAACCACCCGTCCGCGCACGGCGCCTTCCGCATCGTGCTGCAGCTCGACGGTGAAGAAATCATCGACTGCGTGCCGGATATCGGCTACCACCATCGTGGCGCCGAGAAGATGGCCGAGCGCCAGACGTGGCACAGCTACATTCCCTACACCGACCGCATCGATTATCTCGGTGGGGTCATGAACAACATGCCCTACGTGCTGGCCGTGGAAAAACTGGCCGGCATCGAAGTGCCTGATCGCGTGAAGACCATTCGCGTGATGCTGTCGGAATTCTTCCGCATCACCTCGCACCTGCTGTTCCTGGGCACCTATATCCAGGACGTGGGCGGGATGACGCCGATCTTCTTCATGTTCACCGACCGCCAGAAAGCCTATGACGTGATCGAGGCCATTACCGGCTTCCGCATGCACCCGGCCTGGTTCCGTATCGGTGGCGTGGCACATGACCTGCCGCAGGGCTGGGACCGCCTGGTTCGCGACTTCCTCGACTGGATGCCCAAGCGCCTGGACGAGTACGAAAAGGCCGCCATGAAGAACGGCATCCTGCGTGCCCGTACCATTGATGTGGCCCAGTACAACTCGAAGGAAGCGCTGGAGTGGGGCGTCACCGGTCCGGGCCTGCGTGCCACCGGTATCGACTACGACCTGCGCAAGGCGCGTCCGTACTCCGGTTACGAGAACTTCGACTTTGAAGTGCCGCTCGCCCACAACGGCGACGCCTATGACCGCGGCATGGTGCGTCTGGAAGAAATGCGCCAGAGCCTGCGCATCATTCGCCAGTGTCTCGAAAACATGCCGGCCGGCCCGTACAAGGCGGATCACCCGCTCACCGTGCCGCCGCCAAAGGAACAGACGCTGCAGCATATCGAAACCCTGATCACGCACTTCCTGAGCGTATCGTGGGGGCCGATCATGCCGGCCGGCGAATCCAGCCAGATGATTGAGGCCACCAAGGGCATCAACAGCTACTACCTGGTGTCCGACCAGAGCACGATGAGCTATCGCACGCGCATCCGTACACCCAGCTATCCACACCTGCAGCAGATCCCCTCGGTGATCCGCGGCAGCATGGTTCCCGATCTTATTGCCTATCTTGCGTCCATCGATTTCGTGATGGCCGATGTGGACCGTTAACACCATGACGACTTCCAACGCAAAACTCATCGTTACCGACCGCTACCAGCTCTCTGCGGAAGAACGCACCGCCATGGAAGAAGCCATTCATCATTATGATGATGCGCGTGCAGCCTCAATTGATGCGCTCAAGATCGTGCAGGAAAAGCACGGCTGGGTGCCGGACGGCGCCATTTACGCCATTGCCGACGTACTGGGCATTCCTGCCACGGATGTCGAAGGTGTCGCGACGTTCTACAACCTGATTTTCCGTCAGCCGGTGGGCCGCCACGTGATTACCGTGTGCGATTCCATTGGCTGCTTCCTGACCGGCTCTGACAACCTCATTGACGGCATCAGGCAACACCTGGGTATCGAGCTGGGCCAGACCACGGCCGATGGCCGCTTCACGCTGCTGCCGATCTGCTGCCTCGGCAATTGCGACAAGGGCCCTGCGCTCATGGTCGACAAGGATACCCATGGCCCGGTGACGGTCGGCGACATTCCCTCCCTGCTGGAGCGCTACGCATGAGCATTGTGAAAAGCGCAGACACCCACCCGCTGACCTGGCGCCATGACCCCGCCAATCCCTGTCTCGACCTGAAAAGCTACGAGGCAAAGGAAGGCTATGCCGCCCTGCGCAAGGCCATCAAGGACATGTCCCCTGCTGCCGTGCAACAGGTGGTCAAGGACGCCAACCTGCGTGGTCGTGGTGGTGCCGGTTTCCCGACTGGCGTGAAATGGTCGCTGGTGCCGATGGGCCCGGATGCCGGTCCGAAATACCTCGTCTGCAACGCCGACGAAATGGAACCGGGTACGTTCAAGGACCGCATGCTGATGGAGCAACTGCCGCATCAGATGATCGAGTCCATGATCGTGGCCGGTTTTGCCCTGCAGGTAACCCGCGCCTACATTTTCCTGCGCGGTGAATACTTTCTGGCGGCCGAGCGCCTCAACCGCGCGATTGCCGAAGCCAAGGCCGCCGGTTATCTGGGCGAGAACATCCTTGGCTCCGGCTGGGGCATGGACCTGCATGTGCATACAGGTGCCGGCCGCTACATCTGTGGCGAAGAAACCGCGCTCATCAATTCGCTCGAAGGCCGTCGCGCCAATCCGCGCGCCAAGCCGCCCTTCCCGCAGATTGCCGGTCTCTGGGGCAAACCCACCATCGTCAACAATGTCGAAAGCCTGAACAACATTCCGGCCATCGTGTTGCGCGGTGCCGACTGGTTCAAGGGACTGTCGCAGGGCAAATCGCCGGATGCCGGCACCAAGCTCTACGGCATTTCCGGCAAGGCCAAACGCACCGGCCTGTGGGAGTTGCCAATCGGCACCACCGGCGAAGAAATCCTGGAAGAGCACGCTGGCGGCATGCAGGACGGCCTCAAGCTGCGCTGCTGGCTGCCGGGTGGCGCGTCCACCGACTTCCTGCTGCCCGAGCACCTCAAGCTCGCCATGGATTACGACACCATCATGAAAGCCGGCAGCCGTATGGGCACCGGCCTGATGATGGTGGTGGATGACAAGCAGGACATCGTCTCGGTGGTGCGCAATCTCGAGCAGTTCTTTGCACGCGAATCCTGTGGCTGGTGTACCCCCTGCCGCGATGGCCTGCCCTGGACCGTAAAGGTGCTGCAGGCACTTGAAGCCAAGGCGGGTCAAGCCGGCGACATCGAATTCCTCGAGCACATGACGCGTTCCCTCGGCCCCGGCAAGACCTTCTGCGCCCATGCGCCCGGTGCCATGGAACCGCTGCAGAGTGCCCTCAAGTATTTCCGTTCCGATTTTGAAAAAGGCATTCCGGCTGCGGTGGCAACACCGGCCAACAGCGGAGTGAATGTGTAATGGCCACAATTCATGTAGACGGCAAGGATTTCGAAGTCGACGGCGCAGACAACCTGCTGCAGGCCTGCCTGTCACTCGGACTCGACATTCCCTATTTCTGCTGGCACCCGGCGCTCGGCTCTGTCGGTGCCTGTCGCCAGTGTGCGGTGAAGCAGTACGCCAATGCCGACGACAAGCGTGGTCGTCTGGTGATGTCGTGCATGACTCCCGCCACCGACAACACCTACATCTCGATTGATGACGAGGAGGCCAAGGTCTTCCGTGAGTCCGTCGTGGAATGGCTGATGACCAACCACCCGCACGATTGCCCGGTGTGCGAGGAAGGCGGCCACTGCCA
>CAYGBB010000229.1:0-3873 GCA_964347985.1 uncultured Moraxellaceae bacterium | reverse complement strand
GAATTTTGATATTCCAGACGAATACCGCGGCGACTGGGATCGCTTCAAGCTTTTCGATGTAAAGGCGAAGTTTGACGATGCCACCATCCGTGCCTACTCAATGGCGAACTACCCGGAAGAGAAAGGCCTGCTCAAGTTCAATATCCGTATTGCCACGCCACCCCTCAAGCAGCTGCACGATATTCCCGCCGGGCGCATGTCGTCCTGGGTGTTCTCGCGCAAGCCGGGTGACAAGGTGAAGGTGTTCGGTCCGTTCGGGGAGTTTTTTGCCAAGGATACGAATGCCGAAATGGTGTTCATTGGTGGCGGTGCCGGTATGGCGCCGATGCGTTCGCATCTTTTCGATCAGCTCAAGCGTTTGAAGTCAAAGCGCAAGATCACGTTCTGGTATGGCGCCCGCTCGCTACGTGAGGCGTTCTACACGGAAGAATACGATCAGCTGGCCAAGGAAAACCCGAACTTTGTCTGGCATCTGGCGCTCTCTGATCCGCAGCCGGAAGACAACTGGACGGGCTATACCGGCTTTATTCATAACGTGCTCTTCGAGCGCTATCTCAAGGATCATCCGGCCCCTGAGGATTGCGAGTTCTACATGTGTGGCCCCCCCATGATGAATGCCGCCGTGATCAAGATGCTTGAAGATCTGGGCGTGGATCGTGAAAACATCCTGCTTGATGACTTTGGTGGCTAAGGGCCGGAATTATTAATGACACGCTTGCTTTGCATACTACTGATCAGCCTGCTGTTTGCAGGCTGTTCTGTTTCTGAAACGCCGAAGGCGCCGGTTACCGTGGAGGGTGTGGCTTTTCACAGCATGCCCTGGACGGTGAAGGTGTCGACCTTGCCGGCGGGCACTGATGCACCGGCTTTGCAGTCGGCCTTGCAGAAAATCCTGGATGACACCAACGCGGTGCTCTCGACCTACCAGCCAGATACCGAGTTGATGCGTTTCAATGCGGCGCCGGTGGGGCAGTGGGTGGCAGTGTCGCCCATGCTGCTGCGTGCCGTGCAAACGGCGGTGGAGGTCAGCGCATTGACCGATGGTGCTTACGACATCACCGTCGGTCCACTGGTGGACTTGTGGGGGTTCGGCCCTCAGGCAGTACCAGAGCGTATTCCTGCTGCCGCGCAGATTGCCGCTACGCGGGCGCGTGTCGGCTGGCAGCATATCGGGATCGATGCCGGCAAACGTGCGCTGATGCGCAAGGCCGATATCCAGCTCGATCTGTCATCGGTGGGCGAGGGGGTAGCAGTAGATGCACTGGCAGGTTTTCTGCAGTCCAGCGGCGTTCATGATTACATGATCAGCGTGGCCGGCTGTACCCGGATCAGTGGCCACAAGCCGGATGGCTCGCGCTGGGTGATCGCTATCGAGCAGCCCGATGGCAGTGGTCGGCCACAGCAGGTGCTGGCGCTGACGGAACAGGCCATTTCGACATCGGGCTCCTATCGCAACTATCACGAGATTGGCGGCAAGCGCTATTCACACACGATTGATCCTGCGACAGGTGCACCCATCACGCATCGCGGGGTCTCCGTGAGTGTGATTGCGGTCGATGGTAACAACACCCGGGCTGATGCACTGGCGACAGCACTGAATGTACTGGGGCCGGTGAAAGGGCTGGTGTTGGCCGAGCGGGAAAAACTGCCGGTGTACTATATTGAACATACGGACGGGGGCAGCCGCGTTCGATACACTGACGCCATGAAGGCCTGGTTGCCTGAACACTGAGATACCGTGATGCTGACAACGTTCCTGATTTCCCTTGTGGCCATCCTGCTGCTGATGGCGCTGATGGCGGTGGGTGTCATTGCTGGGCGCGAGCCGATCAAGGGCTCTTGTGGTGGCCTTAACAAGCTGGGCCTGCGTGACGGTGACTGCCCCGTGTGCGGGGGTAACCCGGTGAAATGTGAAAACCAGGGTGATAACAAGAAAGAATTACCGGCATCCCTTGCTCAGGATGCCATGAAAAAATGAGTACCCTTTTTCTCGCTGCCCGGTATTGCCGGAGAAATTAATGGAAGTTTTTGCGTCGCTGGCACTGGCGTTGGCCGTGGGTCTGATCATTGGTCTTGAGCGTGGTTTTGCCATTCGCGACATCCCGGCCGATTCCCATATTCTGGGGGTGCGCGCCTTTGTGCTGATCGGTCTGATGGGCGGCGTGTGTGCCGAGCTGGCGTCTGCGTTGGGGGGCGTGCTGTTTGCGGTGGCATTGCTGGTATTGGCCGCGTTGCTGGTGAGTGCGCATTACCTGGAAACCCTGCGGGATCAGGATCTTGATATCACCCCGCTCATAGCCGCACTGGTGACCTTCCTGCTCGGTGGTCTGGTTACGCGTCCGGGAATGGCGGGTGTCGCGGCGGCAGGGGCCGTTATCACTGCAGGCGTGTTGAACCTGCGCGGCTTTTTCCGTACCGGTATCAATGCCCTGACGCCCAAGGAAGTGGAAGCGGGGCTGTGGCTGCTGCTGATTTCTGTTGTGGCCCTGCCGATCCTGCCGGATCAGGGCTATGGTCCGTGGCATGCCCTTAATCCGCATCGCATCTGGTGGATGGTGGTGCTGATCGCCTCCATGTCGTTTGCCGGTTATTTTGCGGTGCGCATGGCGGGCGCCCGCAGAGGCTTGATGCTGACTGGTTTGCTGGCGGGTTTGGTGTCATCGACCGCACTGACCATGACGTTTTCCCGGCTTGCCCGTACGGAATCCCGGCTCGCGGACTTGCTGGCGGCGGGTATTCTGGTGGCCTGTGGCACCATGTTCCTGCGTGTGCTGGTTGAAGTCAGCGTGGTGCATATGGCACTCGTCCCGAATCTCCTTCCTGCCATTCTGGTGATGGCCGGCATCAGTTATGGCGCCGCCGCCTGGCACTGGTTCCGCCAGTCCGAATCCACCGGGGTGGTGTTACCAGAAACCTCGGCAAACCCTTTGCAATTGAAGACCGCCTTGCAGTTTGGGGCCATGCTGGCAGTGATCATGCTGGCAGCGGCTGCCGCCAAGGACTTGCTGGGTGATACGGGTATCTATCTGCTGGCAGCAGGGTCCGGCATCAATGATGTGGACGCCATTACGCTGTCGGTAGCCAACCTGGCCCGCAATGGCCTGAATGACGTGGTGGCCGCGAATGCCATCGCACTGGCGGCTGGCGTTAACACCATTGTGAAAGGGTGTCTGGCCGTGACACTTGCCGGCCGGGTGATGCTGGGCAGGGTGTTGTTGCCGCTGCTACTGGCCATTTTCTTTGGGGCTCTGGTTCTGATGCTGACACCGGTTGTGATGTGACTGCGCAATGAGTAACCCCGTCGGGCCGGTACATGCGGATGTTTTTTGCAAGGTCATCGACAACTTCGGCGACCTTGGCGTGTGCTGGCGTCTTGCCCGACAGTTGCATCATGAGCAGGGTGTTGCCGTCACCTTGTGGGTTGATGACCTGATCAGCTTTTCACGCATGGCACCGGTACTTGATCCGCATCTGGACGAGCAGTGGCTGGACGGCATCTGTGTACGACTCTGGACTGGCGAGATTGCCTCGCCAGCTCCCGGGGATCTCGTCATTGAAGGTTTTGGCTGCCCTTTGCCCCATGGGTTTCTGCTGGCCATGACGGCCAAGCCCCGGCCCCCGGTCTGGCTGAACCTGGAGTACCTCAGTGCCGAAGACTGGGTAGAGGACTGCCATGGCCTGTCGTCCACTCACCCCCAGACGGGCATGATCCAGCACTTCTGGTTTCCCGGTTTCACACCACGTACCGGGGGGCTCTTGCGTGAAGCCGGCCTGCTCGGGCAGCGTGATGCATTCCAGTCTGATGCGGTTGCGCAGTCGGCTTTCTGGGCCGGTACCGGTATCCCGGATGCCAACCGGTTTGATCGTCGTTTC
>CAYGBB010000228.1:0-3915 GCA_964347985.1 uncultured Moraxellaceae bacterium | reverse complement strand
CCGGACTTGATCACATCCTTGCGGCGGTCAACGATCTGCATGGTGTTGAGTTCGTCCAGTGTGGCGACATCACCGGTATCAAACCAGCCGTCGACAAACGCCGAGCGGTCATCGTTCTTGTAATAGCCGCTGGTGATCCAGGGGCCGCGCACCAGCAGGCGGCCATAGGCCTTGCCGTCACGTGGCAGTTCCTTGCCGTCGTCATCAATGATTTTCAGCTCCACGCCGTATACCGGACGGCCCTGCTTGAGCTGGCGCTTGTAGCGATCTTCCTTCGGCAGTGCCAGCAGTTCGCGCGTCGGACCATTGACGGTGCCGAGCGGGCTCATTTCGGTCATGCCCCAGGCATGGATCAGGAAGGCATCATGCTTTTCGTCGAAGGCACGGATCATGGCGAGCGGGGCGGCAGAACCGCCGACCACCACGTGCTGCACGCTCTCCATTTTGGCACTGATGCTGTCGAGGTAGTTGAGCAGGCCCAGCCAGACGGTAGGCACGCCGAGCAGCAGCGTGGCCTGTTCGCCATCAATCAGTTCATGCAGGCTTTTGCCATCCATGCCGGCACCGGGCAGGACCAGCTTGGCGCCGGACATGGCGGCGCTGTAGGGCGTGCCCCAGGCATTCACATGGAACATCGGGACGACCGGCAGGATGACGCTGTCGCGGCCAATGTCGAGGGCGCCGCTGTGCAGGGTGCCGAGCGCATGCAGCACGGTGGAGCGGTGCGTATACAGCACGCCCTTGGGGTGGCCGGTGGTGCCGGAGGTATAGCACATGGAGGCGGCGGTACGTTCGTCCAGCGCAGGCCAGGCAAAGCTGCCGGCTTCCGGCGCCAGCAGGTCTTCATAGCAGACCAGGTCATCACGGCCGGCCGGCATGGCGGCCTTGTCGGCCAGCACAATGACTTTTTCCACGCTGGTGAGTTGATTGCGAACGGCATCCACCAGCGGCAGGAAGGTGAGGTCGACAAACAGGAAGCGGTCTTCGGCGTGATTGGCAATCCAGATCACCTGCTCCGGGAACAGGCGCGGGTTGATGGTGTGCAGCACGGCACCCATGCCGGATACCCCGAAATACAGCTCGAGATGACGGTAGGTATTCCACGCCAGCGAGCCGACGCGGTCGCCGGTTTTCACGCCGAGGCGGGTCAGGGCATTGGCAATGCGGGCACTGCGATCGGCAGCTTCTTTCCATGTATAGCGATGAATGTCGCCCTCGACCCGGCGGGTCACAATCTCGGACTGGGGGTGATTGACCAGGGCAAAGTCGAGCAGGCTGGAAATGAGCAGGGGTCTGTCCATCATTTGGCCGATCATGGCGATATCTCCATATCCGTAAGAGTGCCGGCTGGGCCGGTCTGGTGGTGGGTGTTCCCGGGGGAAAGACGAGGCAGAAGGCCCCCGATCATACGACTGCCGGGACGATGTGAGAAGGCAAGCCAGGGGGCAAAAGAGGCCACCCGGTATGCATTGCGGGACAATTTGTGGGGGAGGGTGAAAGCGCGCAACCGCCGCCTGCGCACTACCATGACCTGACCGGCGTGGTATTGGCGACGGTGGTCAGCGTAATACTGTCGCGGCCGGAAATACGCACGTGAATGTCGATCCCTTGCCGAGCGTGGAGACGATGTCGAGATGGGCATGATGCTGCAGCAGGACGTGCTTGACGATGGCCAGGCCGAGGCCGGTGCCGCCGGTCGCCGTGGAGCGGGCAGCATCGGCACGGTAGAAACGTTCGGTGAGGCGGGGGATGTGGCGGGCATCAATACCGATGCCGTTATCCGTCACGCTGAAATAGGCATGACGTTCGTCGGCCCACCAGCGGATACGAATGCGGCCGTGGGCCGGGGTGTATTTCACCGCATTGGTGACGAGATTGGAAAAGGCACTGCGCAAATTACTTTCCAGGCCCATGAGTCCGACGCCGGTATCGCATTCCAGCGTGATGTCATGATGCTTTTCCAGGGCAAAGGCAATGGCCTCATTGCGGATCTGGCCGAGGAGTGCGGGGATGTTCACCCGCTGTGGCTCCAGTTCGACATTTTCGTTTTCCAGGCGGGAGAGCAGCAGCAAATCATTGACCAGATTGTTCATGCGGCCGGTTTGCGCTTCCATCTGCTGCAGGGCGCGCAGCCAGCGTGGCGGCAGTGCCTCGGTGTTGCCCAGAAAAGTTTCCAGATAGCCGGCCAGTACGGTCAGCGGCGTGCGCAGTTCGTGTGAAACATTGGCGACAAAATCCTTGCGCATCTGCTCCAGGTTTTGCAGGCGAGTGACATCGTCGACAATCATGAGGCGGTCATTGCCGCCGAAGCGGGTCAGTTCAAATTGCAGGAAACGCCCTGGCTGGATTTCGGAGGGCATCAGCAGCGGGTCATCGTAAGGGCCGCGTTCGAAATACCGGACAAATACCGGGTCGCGGATCAGATTGGCCACGGGCTGGCCGAGGTCGTCCGGTGATTTCAGGCCCAGCAAGCGTTCGGCCGCCGGATTCCACCACTCCAGATTACCCTGGCCATCAATGAGGACCACGGCTTCCTTCAATGCCGAAACCGAAGAGCGGGCACGGTCAATAATGCTCAGCAAGCTGTTGCGGGCACCTTGTTCATCGCGTCGCAAGTTATAGATGCGGTTGAAGATTTCTTCCCAGATGCCACGCGCCTCGGGCACTTCGGCATCCGGATTTTCGCGCAGCCAGCGGTAGAGTTTTTCGATATTGAGCAGATGCAGGGCGGTATAGCTGAGCAGGCCCAGGGCCATGGCCCAGGCCGGGTAATCGATAATCCAGCCGACCACGCCGGCCAGCAGGAGGAACGATAGGAGGCGATAGGCCTCCTGCTTCATCAGGTCACTCACGATGACAGAGTACTCCGCAGAAAGCCGGTGTGCAGTGCGGATCGGCAACAGGCAACTGTCATCCGGTAAAATTACGGCATATTGGCGCTGACAGGTTCGCGCGAGGCATCCATCCGGATGGAAAAGCGGTAACCGGTGCCGCGCACGGTCTGGATGTATCGGTCAAAACCGAACGGTTCCAGTGCTTTGCGCAAGCGGCGAATGTGCACGTCAATGGTACGGTCTTCCACGTACACATTGCCACCCCACACCTGATCCAGCATCTGCGAGCGCGAATAGGCACGCTCCTGATGGCTCATGAAAAAGGCCAGCAGGCGGTACTCGGTCGGACCCATTTCCACCGGCTTGTCGTTGGCCGTGATGCGGTGGCTGACCGGATCGAGCTTGAGGCCTTCGACCTCGATGACCTTCTCGGCATTGAGGTTGGAGGTGCGGCGCAGGACGGCGCGGATGCGCGACACCAGTTCACGGGTGGAAAAGGGTTTGGTGATGTAGTCGTCGGCACCGGCATCCAGGCCCTGGATCTTGTTGTCTTCTTCGCCACGGGCGGTGAGCATGATGATGGGGATTTCGCTGGTGGACTCGTCACGCTTGAGGCGACGGGCCAGCTCGATGCCGCTCATGCCGGGCAGCATCCAGTCGAGCAGGATGACGCCGGGGCGTTCATCCACAATCAGGTGGTGGGCAGCGAGGGCATCCTCGGCCTCCAGGCACTCGAAACCGGCCAGATCCAGCGCGATCGCAATCATCTCGCGAATGGCGGCTTCATCGTCCACGATCAGGACACGTTCGTTTTTCATGGCACCAGGCCTTCGCTTCGCATGTGTTAAGTGACGAGCGTATTACAGCTTGATCTCATGACAGAAATATTACAAACGGCGGGGTCTGTGCCAAAGCCTGTGCCGGGCGGCCTGCGCAGGCACCCCGCCCATGGCGGACAGGGTGCGTCAGGCTCACGGCCTGTCGGCGGGCGGCGCTTCGCGCAGGCGGTTAAGGCCGATCAGGCGCAGTACCGTCTTTTCATAAAACGGTTCGCTGGAGCCATTCTTCATCTTGTAAATGA
>CAYGBB010000227.1:0-3920 GCA_964347985.1 uncultured Moraxellaceae bacterium | reverse complement strand
CGGGCCTGGCGGTTGGCCTGTCCATGGGGGCCATGCTCAGCCTGCGCTGCCTGCATCCGCCCGGTGGTGCCATTACGCTGTATGTGGTGCTGGGTGGTGCCCAGGTTCACGACCTCGGCTTCCTGTTCCTGCTGGAGCCGCTCGGCATCAACCTGATGCTGATGCTGGTACTGGCGCTGGTCATCAACAACATTCTGCCCGGGCATCACTATCCCGCGCTGCGCTCTGCCAAGAATGTTCACAAGAGTGCGGACCTCAATCCGCTGGAGCGCATGGGGCTGTCGCATGCCGATATCGAGACCAGCATGCGCAGTCTCGGCGTGATGGTGGACGTTTCCACCGGCGAGCTGGAAAACATTCTGCGTGGCGCCCAGATGAGTGCGGCCGAGCGCCGCCTGGGGGAGGTCTGCTGCCGCGACATCATGTCCAGCGACATCATCAGCGTGGAGTACGGCACCATGCTGGATGAAGCCTGGCGCCTGCTCTATACGCACAAGGTCAAGGCCTTGCCCGTGGTGGACCGGTTTCACCGGGTGATCGGCATCATCACGCTGATCGATTTCCTGAAGGCGGCGCAGCTCAATACCCGTATCGGGATGGGCACGCGCTTGCGCGAGTTCCTGCGGCCCAGCGGCAAGATTCACGCCGACAAGGCCGAAGTGGTCGGCCAGATCATGACCAAGGGCGTGCTGCTGGCGCGTGAGGACATGCACATCGTCGCCCTCATCGAGATGCTTTCCGACGGGGGCATGCATCACATTCCCATCATCAATGCCGAAAAAAGGCTCACCGGCATGGTGACACAGTCCGACCTGATTGCCGGGCTGTTTCATGGCGCCCGCCATGACGGCCAGGCATGAGGGATGATGCCGGTTGCGGGCTGACAGGGCTGTGACCACTTGCGATGTGCAGCTTTTGGCACAGGGAGTTTGCGGTTATACTCCGCGGGTTTTCGGGCCGAGTACTGGCCTGCCTACCGAATTCTGACGAGGTTATCGTGACGAAGATCTCCCTGCTTCTGGCTGTGCTCGGGCTTTCTGTTGCTGGTTCCGCCCTGGCGGCCAAGTCCACCAAGGATGTTTCCCCGCATGCGCTGGGCGATCGTTCGGTCTACTCCGAGCGCTCCACCATCGAGCGCATCACGGCGGTCGGTCGTGTCTGCGTGGAAGGCAAGGAGTGTGAAGGCGCCCCGGTTGCGGCGGTTGCAGCCGCTCCTGCTGCCGGTGGTGCAGCCCGTTCCGGTGATGCCGTGTACACGGCCAGCTGCTCCGCTTGCCACGGTTCGGGTGCAGCCGGTGCTCCCAAGTTTGGTGACAAGGGTGCCTGGGGCCCCCGCATTGCCCAGGGCAAGGCCACGCTGTACAAGCATGCGCTGGAAGGGATTCGGGCCATGCCACCCAAGGGCATGTGCATGACCTGTTCGGATGCCGAGATCAAGGCGGCGGTGGATTACATGACCAAGTGATGCCGGGCATGGCATGACAGGTGTCGTGCCATGCAGGTCGCGTCATGCCATAAAATCGCGTCATGAAAGGCGCGATATGAAAAAGGGAGCTTCGGCTCCCTTTTTGTTGCCCTGGTTTTATTGCCTGATAGTTGCCGGCCTCAGTACGTGAGGGGCGGCAAACCATGTTTCGCCCGCGCGCGCTGGCACTGGTCGTCGCCCACCTGTACCTCGTGGCAGGGACTGGGACGGTGTTCGTAGATCGAGCAACTGACGCCTTCCCCGACGGTACCACTCAGGGCAATGCAACGCGGGGCATAGGTGTCGGTGCCTTTCATGCAGCGCCGGCTGGGCGGCAGCGAGTTGGTAAGGGCCACCGGCACGGTGCCGCCAGGCGCATCATCGGCCTCCGCCCAGTAGAAACCCACCCGGAAACTGGCGCAGCAGGCGCCGCAGCTCTGGCAAGGATTGTCGGCGCTCATTTGAACATGTCTTTGAGGCCGGCCAGATGGGCGTTGCCCAATGCCTTCTTTTCTTCGGGGCTCTTGTTGCTGGTCTTGCCTTCCCATTCCACGTCATCGGCCGGTAGTTCGTCCAGAAAACGGCTGGGGGTGGTCGGCAGATTCTCGCCGCCGGATTTGCGTTTCTGCGCCAGCGTCAGCGTCAGTGTCTTGCGCGCGCGCGTGATGCCCACGTACATCAGGCGGCGCTCTTCCTCGACCGTTTCCGCCTGGATACTGTTGCGATGCGGCAGCAGCTCTTCTTCCAGCCCCATGATGTAGGTATACGGGAATTCCAGGCCCTTGGCGGCGTGCAGGGTCATCAGCTGGACGCGATCGGAATCATCTTCCTCGGCTTGCTGCTCCAGCAAATCCATCAGCACCAGTTTGCGGATGACGGTCTCGATCTGCTTGTCATCCTCGTCGTCGGATTTCTCCGCCATGCGCTGGATGCTGGCAAGGAAGGTCTGCACATTCTCGATGCGTTTTTCGGCCGCGGCCGGGCTGCCGGAGGTGTCGCGCAGATGGTCGTCGTACCCGATATCGATGAGCATCTGGCGAATGGCATTGAGACTGTCGCCATCCACCACGGCGCGGGCGGTTTCCTGCAGCCAGTGATGGAAATCCTGCAGGTTGCCGAGCTGGCGATCATTCAGGTGCAGCCCCAGCCCCATTTCATCGCAGGCGGCAAACATCGAGCAGCCACGCTGTTGTGAGTAGCTGCCGAGTTTTTCCAGGGTGGAGGGGCCAATGTCGCGCTTCGGCGTGTTCACCACACGCAGGAACGCATTGTCGTCATCGGGATTGATGATGAGGCGCAGGTACGACATCACGTCCTTGATTTCGGCGCGCGAGAAAAACGACTGACCTCCGGAGACCTTGTAGGGAATCTGGAATTCACGCAGCTTGGTTTCCAGGATGCGGGACTGGAAGTTGCCGCGATAAAGCACGGCAAAATCGCGGTATTCGCTGCGGTGCATGAGCTTGTGGTTGAGGATGTCGGTGGCGACGCGTTCGGCCTCGGCATCTTCGTTGGCACAGGTCAGGATGCGGATGGGCTCGCCCATGCCGAGCTGGCTCCACAACTTTTTTTCAAACGCATGCGGATTGTTGGCGATGACGGCATTGGCGGCTTTCAGGATGCGGCCGGTGGAGCGGTAATTCTGTTCCAGTTTCACCACGGTAATGGTGGGAAAATCCTTGGTCAGTTCGACCAGGTTTTCCGGGCGGGCACCGCGCCAGGCATAAATGGACTGGTCATCGTCGCCCACGGCGGTGAGCGCGCCGCGCGAACCCACCAGTAGCTTTACCAGCAGGTACTGCGCCGAGTTGGTGTCCTGGTATTCATCCACCAGCAGGTAGTGCACACGGTTCTGCCAGCGCTCACGCAACTCCTGGTTGTCACGAAAGCCGATGGTGGGCAGCAGGATCAGGTCATCGAAATCGACGGCGTTATAGGCGCGCAGATGACGGTTGTAGGTTTCGTAGATCTTGGCGGCCAGCAGCTCGCCATCATTCTCGGCAATGCCGACGGCCTCGGCCGGGCTGATCAGCTGGTTCTTGAACTGCGAGACCAGGTTGCGGATGAGGTCGATCTTGTCGCTGGCATTTTCGCGGTGCAGCAATTCGCCGATGAGGGCCTTGGAGTCGTCGGCATCAAAAATGGAAAAGCCGCTCTTGAGGCCGAAATGCGCCATCTCGCGGCGCAGGATGTTGAGGCCGAGATTGTGGAAGGTGGACACAGTGAGGCCGCGGGCTTCGGGCCCCTGCACCAGCTTGCCGGCACGCTCCTTCATTTCGCGGGCGGCCTTGTTGGTGAAGGTCACGGCGACAATCTTCGAGGCGGAAATGCCGCATTCCTTGATCAGGTAGGCAATCTTCTTGGTGATCACCGAGGTTTTGCCGGAGCCGGCACCGGCGAGCACGAGCAGGGGGCCGCTGATGTGGCGGACGGCTTCGCGCTGGCGGGGATTGAG
>CAYGBB010000226.1:0-3942 GCA_964347985.1 uncultured Moraxellaceae bacterium | reverse complement strand
GTTCCCACCCGGATGGCGCCGCCCAGGACAGCCACCAGTACCGACACCCATTCGACATCGATCATGATCGCCCCCCCTGTCTCTTGCTCAGACGGGTGAAGACCGCCTCACTTGCCAGCAGCAGCACGAAGATGGTGCCCTGCAGCACCAGACTGGTCGCGTCCGGCAAATCGTGATCGCGCTGCATGAGCCCGCTGGCCGCGCGAATGCCGCCAAACAGGATGGCCATGGGAACGATGGCGAGGGGATGATGGCGGGCAGCAAAGGCAATGAGGATGCCCTCATAGCCATAACCGGCGTTCAGGGAAGCGTTGGCCCGGCCATGCACGGCGGCCACCTCCACCATGCCCGCGAGGCCGGCGGCACCGCCCCCCATCATGCAGACCCAGAACACGGTGCGCCCCACCGGCAGCCCGGAAAGCAGGGCGGCGCGCACATTGCCGCCCACCATGTCGACAGCGAAGCCAAAGCTGGTGCGCTTGTACGCCACCCACAGGATCAGGCAGGCAATCACCCCGTAGGCAAAGCCCCAGTGGATGGAGGACTCACCCAGAGTGCCCAGCATGTGGGTGTCACCAATATGGTGGGTGGAAGGCTTGTTGAGGGTGGCCGGATCGCGCAGCGGCCCCATCACCAGAAAGCTCAGGAGGGCGATACAGATGTAGTTGAAGAGCAAAGAGCTGATGGTCTCGTTGACGTTGCGACGGTGGCGCAGCCAGCCCACCAGACCGATGAGCAGGCCCCCCGCCAGCATGGCCGCCAGGGCCATGCCGGTCAGGGCGACCCAGGGGTTGGCATCCATCAGAACCAGCCCGGTCAGCGCTGCCGCCAGTCCCCCCAGCACCACGGCCCCCTCACCACCAATCACGATCAAGCCCAGCCGTGCCGGCAAGGCCGTGCACAGCGCCGTGAGCATGAGGGGCGCCGCGCTGGTGAGGGTGTTCTGCCAGGAAAACCAGGTACCGAAGGCGCCCCGGTATATGGAGTGGTACACCCCCAGCATGTCTGCCCCCGCGAGACTGACAAACCCCCCGAACAGCAGCAGGGACAGGGCCAGTGCAGCAAGAGGAATCAGAAAAGGCACAAAGGTCCGCAGCATGACTTAGCCCTTGGTCTGACCTGCAACACCCTCGACCAGCCAGTCCATGCTCTCCAGCCAGATGTCAGTCTGCCCGTACGCCTTGCCACCGGGGATCACCTCCCGGCCCTTGTTGTCCTTGATGGGGCCTTTGTAGACCACGAAGTCCCCTTTCATGAACTGGGCGCGTACCTTGTCTGCATGCGCCCTGGCCTTGGCGCTGACCACCGTGCCATAGGGCGAGCTCTTGACGAGGCCCTCCCTGAAACCGCCACGGATCAGGTTGGGGATCTTGCTGCCTTTGGCAATCATGGTGGCGTAGTCAAGATAGACC
The DNA here is from genome assembly GCA_964347985.1 of uncultured Moraxellaceae bacterium. Taxonomy (GTDB): domain Bacteria; phylum Pseudomonadota; class Gammaproteobacteria; order Pseudomonadales; family Moraxellaceae; genus UBA2031. The sequence goes on along the minus strand of CAYGBB010000226.1, from coordinate 2,530 downwards.
TTGCTCCAGTTCCATTCCGCACCGGTGAGAAAGCCCTTGGGCGCCAGCCTGGACTGGTCGACATGGTAGCCGCAGGAATAAATGCCCCGCTTCTCGGCCGTCTCCACCACCACCTTGGGGCTGTCAACGTGGCAGGTGAGCACGTCCACGCCCTGGTCAATCAGGCTGCTGGCAGATTCAGCCTCTTTCACCGGGTTGGACCAGCCGCCGGTAAACACCACCTGCACGGTGATCTTAGGGTTCACGCTACGCGCCGCCATGGTGAAGCTGTTGATGTTGCGCAGCACCTGGGGAATGGGAATGGCCGCGATATACCCCAGTTTCCCGGTCTTGCTCATATGCCCGGCGACGATGCCGGAGACATAAACCGCCTCGTCGATGTAGCCGAAATAGCTGCCCACGTTCTTCGGATGCTTGCTGGCATCGTAGAGGCCGCCGCAATGCAGGAACATGACCTCCGGGTAGCTGGGCGCAATCTTGAGGATGTGCGGATCGAAGTAGCCGAAGGAGGTCGGAAAAATCACCTGGGCACCGTCCAGGTTGATCATGCTCTCCATCGCCTTCTGCACGGCGATGGTCTCCGGCACGTTTTCCTGATCCACCGCCTTGACCCACGCCTGTTTGGCGATGGCCGACTTGCCCTCGAAATGCGCCTGGTTGTAGCCATAGTCATCACGCGGGCCGACATAAATGAAACCCATGGTGACCTTCTTGCTGGCTGCCAGGGCATCACTGACCTTCCACAGCCCCGTGATGACGCCCAGCCCAATCCCGGCCAGCCCCTTGAGCACCGTGCGGCGCCCTTGATTCATTGCACTCTCCTGATCCTTGTCCATTGCCTTGCTCCTCATGACTGCCATCACATCGTCCACTTGATCATCAGCTGGGGAATGTCCTCATCAACATCCCTGACCCCGTATTTGTTGCGCCAGACCTGGTACTCGACCCCGACTTGCAGCGTACCCGGGGCGCCAAACCAGTTGCCGGCATCAATCAGCAAGCGGGGTCCGGCAATCAGGTTGTCGGCCTTGGGGGCACTGCCCCCCTTCTCGCTCCAGGCGTAATCTGCAAATCCTTCAAAAGCAATTTTCTGGCCACCCAGCTCAAACGGCAGCAGCCAGTCAATCGTGACCTGAGCCCCGGGGTCGCTCTGAACTGCCAGCCAGTCACGCTCGCTCTTGCGGTAATAAAGGTTGATATCAGCGAAAGCGAACCTGGGCAGACTTAGCGCCAGGCCAACACCAAACAGCTGGGCGCGCAGGCCTCCGCCCATTTCCTGCGTCCCCGCCAGCAGGATGTCTTTCACGATGCCGACAGACATGTCCTTGCCGCTGATCTTGCCCAGACTCAGGCGTGGCGAGAATTCCGCGTAGTAGCCGGTGCCCTCGGCATCGGGATTGCTGACATCCAGAAAAAAGAAGTTGTCACCGTACTTCCAGCCATTGGCATGCTCCACGGTCATGATGGCCATGGAGTTGTCGCCAAGCTCATAGCCATCGCCATGCAGCAGCTGGACATTGGTGGTACTCCACTCAGCCGCCTGGCAAGGCACGGATGCCAGCAAAGACAGCGCCAGCAAGTGCTTTCGCCAACACGGCAGTGACCGGAGTGCTGAAATGAGTGTTTGCCTGATTTCCATGAGTTCTCCCCCAGGGCATGTGTGTATTCGATCATGCAAATCGCACATCGATGTATACAACAATGCATGTAGCATGCCAGCGCCAGCACTGCCGTGGCGCCATCCTGCATGCTCAGAAAAAATCATTATTTTTCAGATGGATAACCCTGCGAAGCCGGCGACCCGGCAGGCCATCAAGCCTGCCGCTGACGCCTGGCCAGGGGAGCCATGGAAAGCCCATGGTGCGCTGATGACCGGAATGCCCGTATCTGATGCGCAAGGCCTCGTTACACGTCAAGGAAGAGGGCCTGGGGGCTCGCCGTAACAGCATGGCCATTTTTTACGTGCTGCAGACCGGAGGCCGATGGTTTTACACACTACCCTGGACGAGACCCCTGATCCGCAGGGCCTCGCCTTGCTCAAGGATACTTGTGACAGTACTGGCCACCTCATCGCCCGGGAGGGCAACGCATGCCGTCATGTGCACTACCGCTTAGCGGCCGGCAGTGTGGTGACGGCTGCAGCACTGACTGTTTTCTTGTCGGGGGGGATCGGCACTGGCATCACAGGAGGTGCGATTGCTCACAAAGCCCCCTGCCTGAAGCACTCAAAAATGCCATGGCGTCCATGACGTGCAGGGAGCCTGCCAGGCGGCCGGAATCACGGGGTGAAAGGCGGGGGCTGCCTTTTTCACCCTGCGCTTATGCGTGCTTTAGGGAAGCACTGGTCAATTCAGCGTTGCCGTTCCCGCGCAGGCGGGATGACGAATTCATCAGCGCTTCCCTGAGCATCTCTCTATTGCACCCCGATGTTTACTTTCCACCGACACCAGGCAACACAACACTGAACAGGTTGGAGCTGGCTCGACTCCGGTGGCTGGTGATCACGGCAACAGCATAAGTGGCCGTCATG
>CAYGBB010000225.1:0-3953 GCA_964347985.1 uncultured Moraxellaceae bacterium | reverse complement strand
CCTTTTTATCATGATCGCCATTTTGGTCTCTGGGCGCTCAATATGCCCACCATTGATCCGGAAGTGGTGCGTCATTCTGCGCGTGTCCGTGGTGACTACGGCAACAGCTTTTCCTATGGGCATTTCATGATGATGAAAAATCCGCTGGGATTGGTCGGTGTTGCGGCCGGTGTAGGCGGCATCTTCACTCTGGCCCAGTTCAAGCCCACCAAAAACTGGTTGCTCCGGCAGCGGTTACCTGGTGATGGCCCCACCGAAGCCCAGCGAGCCAAAGGCTGGTTCCACATGAATGTGGTTGCGCAGGGCGGCAGTGAAACCGTGCTGTGCCGCATGGCAGGGGGAGATCCCGGTTATGGTGATACTGCCAAGATGCTCGCTGAAGCCGGCCTGTGTCTGGCCCTTGATAAGTCATTGCCGGACCACGCCGGGGTCATTACACCTGCCAGTGCCATGGGTGAAGCCCTGATCCCGCGCCTTGAACGCGCCGGCCTGACTCTGGGTCTCATCTGACGGACAGGGCGAGCACCATGACGGACCAACTTTCCCTGCTGACACCGGACTGGCCTGCGCCGGACAACATACATGCAGTAGTCTCGACGCGGTTTGGCGGGGTTAGCAAGGCGCCATGGAGCAGTCTGAATGTCGGCACGCACGTTGGTGATGCGCCAGGGGATGTGGCGTCCAACCGGCATCGTTTGCTGCTGGCGTTGCAGGCCATTGCACCATGCGGCACACCGCAATGGCTGAACCAGGTGCATGGCATTACCGTCATCGAGGCTGAGCCAGATGCCCACAGGCGTGCCTCGTTTGTACCCGATGCCGATGCGGTGACAACCGGAGCGGCAGAGGTGCCATGTGTGGTGATGACGGCAGACTGCCTGCCGGTTTTTTTCTGTGACCGCGATGGCAAACGGGTTGCCGTCGCGCATGCCGGATGGCGCGGCCTGTGTGACGGGGTGCTGGAGTCCACGCTACGGCAGTTTCCAGATCCGGCACAGGTACTGGTCTGGCTGGGGCCTGCCATCGGTCCCGGGAAGTTTGAAGTGGGGAGCGAAGTACGAAGTGCTTTTATGGCGCAGGATGCTGCTGCAGTTAAAGCCTTCGTGCCCAGCCCGCATCCTGGGCGCTGGCTCGCGGACATTTACCAGTTGGCCCGACAGCGGTTGGCCATGCATGGCGTGACCGCCATTTACGGCGGTGGCCTCTGCACCGTCAGTGATGTCGCACGCTTCTATTCCTACCGGCGCGACGGACAGACAGGGCGAATGGCCAGCGTTATCTGGCGGACTGCCTGATCTGTTTCATGCCAGGCGCCCGCTGCCAAACCCGGGATCATCCTCGGTCTCGGTTTCCGCGTTCGCTTTTTCGGCTTCACTCAGTGTGTGCAGCAGGGTGCGGTGATCAGTCGCACTTTGTCCGGCATGCAGGTATCGTTTTGTGGCCTCCATCAGCCTTTCCATTTTCTGCATCCGGTAGTTCAGGTTCAGCAGTGCTTTTGCGACATGATCATGGTCATGGCCGCTCTCACGCATGGCGATGGCGGCGGCAATGGCTTGCTGCAGCTCGATTTCTGTCGGTTTTCCCATGTTTTCTCTTCCCGTCAGGCTAATGGATCAAATTGTAGTTCCCTGTAGCGGTGCCATATGGCCGCCGCTTGGCTATCATCGCCAGTCCAGACATTCCGGAGCGTCTCCATGGCTCGTCTTGCCATTGTTTACCACTCAAGCTACGGGCACACCGCCAAAGTGGCCGAGCATGTGCGTCGAGGCGCGGCCAGGGTAGCTGGGGTCACGGTAACCCTGATGGCCGTGGATGCGGTTGACTGGCCCGCCCTGGATGCCGCCGATGCCATTGTGCTTGGTGCCCCCACCTATATGGGCAGTGTTTCCGCGCCCTTCAAGGCATTCATGGACCATACCTCACGGCAATGGCTGCGTCAGGAGTGGAAGGACAAACTTTCAGCCGGTTTCACCAATTCCGGTGGGCTTTCCGGCGACAAGCTCAGCGTCCTCATCCAGCTCCAGGTGTTTGCCGCCCAGCATGGCATGCTCTGGGTTCCTTTTTCCCTGATGCCCACCGGCACCGGGCCGGATGACCTCAATCGCCTGGGTTCGCATCTGGGGCTGATGACACAGTCCGACAATGCCCCTGCAGAAATTACGCCGCCAGCAGGCGACATCCGTACCGCCGAAGCGTTTGGTGAGCATGTGGCAGAGCGAGCCCTGCGCTGGGTAACTGCAGGTGAATCTGCCACTTTTTGATCCTGTGAGTTTCAATTCGCCCCGGACTTGACCCGAATCAGGGTTTTACTTGTTCACCAACCTTGAATTGCCGCAGATCCCCCCTATAGATAAGGGCAAGCTGTCTTATTGCCTTTAGAGGGATGCCATGCGTTTTGATCGCCTTACTGCCAAGTTGCAGGAAGCTGTTGCCGAGGCCCAGTCGCTTGCCCTCGGCCGGGACAATACCGCCATTGAACCAGGCCACGTCCTGTCCGCCTTGCTGGATCAGCAAGGGGGGAGCGTGCGGCCGCTGCTCACCCAGTCGGGCGCCGACCCATCCATTCTCGGGCGAGAGCTGGCAACACATCTCGATAACCTGCCGCACCTGCAAAGCCCTACGGGTGACATTTCCGTGGGCCAGGAGCTGAACCGTGCCTTCAATCTGGCGGACAAGCTCGCCCAGCAGCGTGGCGACCAGTTCATTGCCAGCGAGCTCATGTTGCTGGCTTTTTTTGAAGCCAAAACCGATGTGGCCAAGGTGCTGCAGAAAGCCGGCGTGCAGAAAGCCCGGCTGGTTCAGGTGATTGATCAGGTTCGTGGGGGAGAAGCCGTGAAAGACGCCAATGCAGAAGACAATCGGCAGGCGCTGTCGAAATACACCATTGACCTCACCGAGCGTGCGGCCAGTGGCAAGCTCGATCCGGTCATTGGTCGCGACGACGAGATACGGCGCACCATCCAGGTATTGTCACGTCGTACCAAGAACAATCCCGTGCTGATAGGCGAACCCGGCGTCGGCAAGACGGCCATAGTCGAAGGGTTGGCCCAGCGTATCGTCAATGGTGAAGTGCCCGAAGGTCTGCGCAACAAGCAGGTCCTTTCGCTCGACATGGGTGCGCTGATTGCTGGTGCCAAATTCCGCGGAGAATTCGAGGAGCGTCTCAAGGCGGTCCTCAACGAGCTCGCCAAGCAGGAAGGCAATATCATCCTGTTCATTGACGAGTTGCACACCATGGTGGGCGCCGGCAAGGCCGAAGGTGCCATGGATGCCGGTAACATGCTCAAGCCCGCCCTTGCGCGCGGCGAGCTGCATTGTGTTGGCGCTACCACCCTGAATGAATACCGCCAATACATCGAGAAGGATGCGGCACTGGAGCGCCGCTTCCAGAAGGTGCTGGTTGATGAGCCCAGTGTGGAAGACACGATTGCCATCCTGCGTGGACTCAAGGAGCGCTATGAAGTTCACCATGGTGTCGACATCACCGATCCCGCCATTATTGCAGCGGCACGCCTGTCGCATCGTTACATTACCGACCGCAAGCTGCCCGACAAGGCTATTGATCTGATCGATGAAGCCGCTTCGCGCATCCGCATGGAAATGGATTCCAAGCCTGAGGAAATGGATCGTCTGGATCGCAAGCTCATCCAGCTCAAAATGGAACGGGAGGCAATCAAGAAGGAAGAGGATGCTGCCAGCAAGCAGCGCTTTGCCAAGCTTGAGGAGGATATCCAGAAGCTCAGCAAGGAGTACGCGGATCTCGAAGAAATCTGGAAGGCAGAAAAGGCCTCGCTCAAGGGTGCCCAGCAAGTAAAAGAAGAACTTGAGAAGGCCCGTATTGATTTCGAGGCGGCCCGCCGTGCCAATGACCTCGAAAAAATGTCACGACTCCAGTACGCCACCATTCCCGAACTGGAAAAGCAGCTGACGGCCGCCCAGTCGGAGGAGCCAAC
>CAYGBB010000224.1:0-3964 GCA_964347985.1 uncultured Moraxellaceae bacterium | reverse complement strand
TTTTCCCCCAGAAGACCCGCTGTCAGAATGGACGCCACACTGTCCGTGCTGATTTCCCTGACGTCGTTATAAATGCCCATCGTGACTTTGGCCTTGAGGGTCTTGGGGTCCAGGCTGACATTGGTGACGCGACCAATCACCACGCCCGCCATGGTGACCTTGGCACGCACCGTCAAACCACCGGCATTCTGGAAGCTGGCATAAACCTGATAACTCGGCTTGCTGGTTTCATCCGAGAGGCCACTGACCCTGATGGCCAGAAAAAACAGGGCCACCACACCGGCCACCAGAAACAACCCCACCGCCATTTCCACGAAACGCGTGCGCATCAAAAGCCTCCAAACATGACAGCGGTCAGCACAAAGTCCAGACCCAGTACCGCGAGCGAGCCATACACCACGGTACGGGTAGTCGCGCGCGAAATTCCTTCCGAGGTAGGTTCGCAGTCATAACCCTGGAATACCGCAATCCAGGTCACCACGGCACCAAACACCACGCTTTTGATGATGCCGTTGCCAACATCGTCCCAGAACTCCACCGAGCCCTGCATGTTCATCCAGTAGGAACCGTCATAAATACCCAGCCAGTTCACACCCACCAGATGCCCGCCCATCACCCCGACCGCCGAGAAAATCAGTGCCAGCACCGGCATGGAATAGAAGCCGGCCCAAAAACGCGGGGCAATGATGCGGCGTAGCGGATCAACACCGATCATCTCCATGCTGGAGAGCTGCTCGGTGGCCTTCATCAAGCCAATCTCGGCAGTGAGTGCCGAGCCGGCGCGACCGGCAAACAGCAGTGCCGTTACCACCGGCCCGAGTTCACGCAGCAGGCTCTTGGCCACCAGCGTGCCCAGTGCCTGTTCGCTACCATAATCAATCAGGGTGTTGTAACCCTGCAGGCCCAGCACCATGCCGATGAACAGGCCGGCAACCACGATGATGGCCAGCGACAGCACGCCGATGGCATACATCTGCTGGATCAGCAGCGGAAAACCCTTGCGCACATTGGGGGCAGCAACCAGGGCCTGAAACAGGAAGGTGCCGGAGGAGCCCAGTGTGCGCAAGGCGTCCAGCGTCTCTTCACCGAGACGGCGAATGGCTTCCATCAGATACGTCCTCCGGCCTTGAGTTTTTCGGCGGCAAGTTCCTCGGCAAAGCCTGGTGCCGGATAACGGAAATGCACCGGACCATCAGGATAACCATTGAGGAACTGCTGGATAAACGGCGACTCCGAAGCCTGCAAGGCCTCGGGCGTGCCTTCACCGATGATCTTACCGCCGGCCAGCACATAGAGGTAATCGGCGATGGACAAGGTGTCTTCAATATCGTGCGAGACAATCACCGAGGTCAGACCCAGCGCCTCGCGCAGGGTGCGGATCAGCGTCACCAGCACACCCTTGACAATCGGATCCTGCCCGGCAAAGGGCTCGTCATACATGATGAGGGCCGGATCGAGGGCAATGGCACGGGCCAGCGCCGCACGGCGGTTCATGCCGCCAGAGAGCTCCGCCGGCATCAGATGCTCGGCACCGCGCAGACCCACCGCCTCAAGCTTCATCAATACCAGCTCACGGATCAGCGCTTCGGACAGCGGCGTATGCTCGCGCAGCGGAAAAGCCACGTTTTCATAGACAGAGAGGTCGGTGAACAGGGCCCCCGACTGGAACAGCATGCCCATCTTTGAGCGCATGACGAAAAGCTCGTCACGCTTCATGTCAGGCACGTTGCGCCCCTCCACCAGCACCTGACCGGCATCCGGCCGCAACTGGCCGCCAATAAAGCGCAGCAGCGTGGTTTTGCCACAGCCGGAAGGCCCCATGATGGCCGTGACCTTGCCGCGGGCAATATTCACGCTGACACCATCAAAAATGGTGCGCTTGCCGCGGAGGAAGACCAGATTGTGAATTTCAACCAGATTGGAAGAGCTGTCCGTCATGCGTCCATCATTCCCGGCAGACCGGGCGGGCAGTAAAAAGTGATCGCACTATACCATTCTTGCGGCGCGGTAACGACGCCACAGACCGTCACGGCGTGATGGTTCTTCGTAATGCCTCGTCACGCATGTTCTGTAGGCTTTTATTCGGCCCGTGGTAGATAATGCGCGCCTTCTCATACTTGAAGTCCCCAGGAGACCTTCATGGCCGACTTCGATTTCATCCGCGCCGGCCAGCGCGTGATCCAGATCGAGCAGACCGCGCTCGACCATCTCAAGCCATATATTGACGCCAGTTTTCAACGCGCCTGCGCCCTGATGCTGGCCGCCACCGGCCGCATTGTGGTCACCGGCATGGGCAAGTCCGGCCATATTGGCAACAAGATCGCGGCCACGCTGGCCTCCACCGGCACACCGGCCTTTTATGTGCACCCCGGTGAAGCCAGCCATGGCGATCTTGGCATGATTACACCGCAGGATGTGGTCATCGCCATTTCCAACTCTGGCGAGACCGGCGAGGTTCTCACCATCGTGCCGCTGATCAAGCGCATGCAGGCCCGGCTGATTGCCATTACCGCCAATGGCGAATCCACGCTGGCGCAGGCCGCCGATGTGAGCCTGGAAATCGGCAGGGCCGAGGAAGCCTGCCCGCTCGGCCTCGCGCCCACCTCGTCCACCACCGCCACGCTGGTGCTGGGCGATGCCCTTGCCGTCGCCATCCTCGAAGCACGCGGTTTTACCGCCGAGGATTTTGCCTTGTCGCACCCTGGCGGAGCCCTGGGCCGCAAGCTGCTCCTGCGCGTGGAAGACGTGATGCACAAGGGCGAGCAGGTGCCAGTCGCAAAAGCCGGCACGCTGATCGTGGATGCACTGATGGAAATCACCAAAAAGGGTCTTGGCATGACGGCCGTCACGGACGATAACGGCATGCTTAAAGGCCTTTATACCGATGGCGACCTGCGCCGCAACCTGGATCAGCGCATCGACATTCATCACACCACACTGGAAAAAGTCATCAACACACAATGCACGACTGTCGCCCCTAATATTCTTGCCGCCGAAGCGCTCGCCATCATGCAGGAAAAGAAAATCAACGGCGTCATCGTGGTCGACAAGGAAAACCGTCCGGTGGGCGCGCTCAATATGCATGATTTATTGCGTGCCGGTGTTATGTAATGCGCCAGATTGCCAGATGAAAGGAGCCCCAGGATGAACAAAGTCATGCAAAAAGCTGCGCACATCAAGCTGCTGGCGCTTGATGTCGATGGTGTACTCACCGATGGCCGTCTTTATTTTTCAGAAGACGGGGGCGAACTCAAGACCTTCGACACTCAGGACGGTCACGGCATCAAGATGCTGCAGCAGTCCGGTGTGGTCTGCGCCATCATCACCGGGCGCACGACAACGCTGGTGGAGCGACGCACCAGAAATCTTGGCGTTGCGCATTTACTGCAGGGACGAGAAGACAAACTGGCGGCACTGAAGGAGCTCACCGCACAGCTCGGCATGGCCTTGAAAGACGTGGCCTATATGGGGGACGACTGGCCTGATCTACCGGCCGTTCTGGCCGCAGGCTTTGGCGTGAGCGTTGCCAATGCCCACAAGGAATTGCTGCTGCGCGCCGACTATGTGACCACACTGGCTGGTGGTTGTGGCGCCGTACGCGAAGTCTGCGATTTACTGCTGAAAGCACAACATAACTACGATGCGGCGCTGGCGCCCTATCTGCATCACGAATGAGTCCGTACTGATGGATACGCGCAACCTCCTCAGTCTTGCCGGCGTACTGCTCGTACTGGGCGCTGCCGGTTATTACTGGGGCATGGGCCATCAGCAGGAAGCCCTGTCAGGGCCGGATGAAAAACGCCGACCGGATTATGTGGTCACAAAAATCCGCAGCCGGGAAACCGATGCCGAAGGCCGTCTGTTGCGGCGCATTGACGCGCCCGTCCTCCGTCATTATGACAAGCCTCAGGATGAGGCAGAAATGGATACGCCCGTCATCATGCTTTACGACAAGGGGCAGGAA
>CAYGBB010000223.1:2609-4015 GCA_964347985.1 uncultured Moraxellaceae bacterium | reverse complement strand
TCAACACCCTCACCGGTATGCGCGGACACCTTGCAGATCTGGGTATCGCCACCCCATTCCTCGGGCACGATTTCCTTGACGGTCAATTCATTAAGCACGCGATCAGGATCGGCGCTCGGCTTGTCCATCTTGTTGATGGCAACAATGATCGGCACGCCGGCAGCACGCGCATGATCAATGGCTTCTGCCGTCTGGGGCATGACACCGTCATCAGCGGCCACCACGATCACCACGATATCCGTGGCGTTGGCACCACGGGCACGCATGGCGCTGAACGCGGCATGGCCCGGGGTATCAAGAAAGGTGATCATGCCGCGATCGGTCTCAACGTGATAGGCACCGATATGCTGGGTAATGCCACCGGCCTCACCAGCAGCCACCTTGGCACGACGGATATAGTCGAGCAGTGACGTCTTGCCATGGTCAACGTGACCCATGATGGTCACGACAGGCGCGCGAGTGAAGGCATCCCCGTGATGCTTGATGGCATCCTTGAGGGAGTCTTCCATCGCCGTTTCACTGACAAACTTCGGATTGTGGCCGAGTTCTTCGACCACCAGGCCTGCAGTGGCCTGATCAATCGTCTGGTTGGCCGTCACTACTTCGCCCATTTTCATGAGCACCTTGATGACCACCTTGGCCTTCAGCGCCATTTTCTGCGCCAGATCTGCCACCGTAATATTTTCACCGATGGTGACGTCGTACACCTGTTTCTCCACCGGCTTTTCAAATCCGTGCTGCTTGGACAACGTGCTGCTCAGGGTGCGCATCGGACGGAAAACCTGCTCTTCCTGTCCTTTTTTCTTGCCACCCTTGGCCTTGCCGCCAGTCTTGGTATTGCCGCCACGGCGAATCTCGCGATCTTCCTTGGCAAATGAGTCTTCGTACGCCGTGCCGACCAGACCACGCGCCAGCGGAACATCGACAGCCGGCGCCGGCGTTTCGCCACCGCGCGACTCGATCTCTGCCGCAATGCGACGCGCCTGCTCCAGCGTCACCTGACGTGCCTTTTCTTCGGCTTCGAGGCGCAGCTTCTCTTCCTGCTTGCGACGAACATCTTCGGCGGCCTTCAGGCGAGCCTCTTCTGCTTCGCGCTTTGCCTTTTCTTCCGGCGTCTCTTCACGAGCCTTGATGACGGCCGCACCGCGAGGCACGGACATTTTCTTGTCTTTCGCGCCCTTGTTCGCCACATCAGTCGAGCGACGGGCTTCTTCGGCAGCCTTGCGGGCCTCTTCTTCGGCCGCTGCAATGCGGGCATTTTCTTCTGCCTTGCGCACCGCTGCTTCTGCTGCAAGACGCTCTTCTTCCGCCTTGCGTGCTGCCTCTTCCGCTTCGCGGGTCGCATCTTCCTGATCATCAAGCGAGGAACGCTTCACGTAGGAGCGCGTCTTGCGCACTTCCACATT
>CAYGBB010000223.1:0-2599 GCA_964347985.1 uncultured Moraxellaceae bacterium | reverse complement strand
GGTCTTGGCTTTGCCCCCGGCAGAGGGAGCCACCTTCAGCGTCGTGGTTTCCTTGCGCTTGAGGGTGATCTTTTTCGGCTCAGCATCGCTCTCGCCGTGCGCACGCTTGAGGTGCGCCAGCAACTGCTGCTTTTCCGTATCTGAAACCGCATCGTCTGCACTCTTGTGCGACAGCCCGGCCTCCTGCATCTGTGTCAGAAGGGCTTCTACCGGACGACCCACGGTCTCGGCCAATTGTTTGACAGTCACTTCAGCCATGTAGCGTGTCTCTCCGCTTCGCTCGGCATTATTCATTGGAGGGGCAGTCATGCATGCAGCCCCTCATCCGCCCTGCGGGCGCCTTCTCCCGGAGGAAGAAGGAAGTACGGGATGGATGTATTACTGAAACCAGGGCTCGCGCGCCTTCATGATGAGCTGGCCTGCCTTTTCAGCGTCCAGCCCTTCAATATCCGCAATATCATCAATCGCCTGTTCAGCCAGGTCTTCCATCGTTACCACACCGCGCGATGCCAGTTCGAACGCCAGCTTGCGGGTCATGCCTTCCATGTTCAGCAAATCTTCCGCTGGCTCGGCATTCAGCTTTTCCTCGGACACCAGTGCCTTGGTCAGCAATGCATCCTTGGCACGCTGGCGCAGGGTATTGACGATATCCTCATCAAAATCCTCAATGGCCAGCATTTCCTCGATGGGCACATAAGCCACTTCTTCCAGCGAGGTAAAGCCTTCGTTCACCAGAATGGACGCCACGTCCTCATCCACATCCAGATCACGCACAAACACATCGATATACTGGTGCGACTCCGTGTCCTGCTTGGCCTGGGCCGCTTCCACAGTCATCACATTCAGGCGCCAGCCTGTCAGGTCAGAGGCCAGACGAATATTCTGGCCGCCACGACCGATGGCCATCGCCAGCTGGTCATCCTCGACCGCCACATCCATGGAGTGGGAGTCTTCGTCGATCACGATACCCGCCACTTCAGCCGGCTGCAGGGCATTGATGACGTACTGGGCAGGATTGTCATCCCACAGCACGATATCAACCCGCTCACCCGCCAGTTCACCGGATACCGCCTGCACACGGGCGCCGCGCATGCCGATACAGGCACCCTGCGGATCAATGCGCTGGTCATTGGTTTTCACGGCAATCTTGGCGCGCACACCCGGGTCACGGGCGGCACCACGAATTTCGATAATCTCTTCACCGATTTCCGGCACTTCGATCCGGAACAACTCGATGATCATTTCCGGGCGGGTACGCGAGACCAGCAACTGCGAACCACGGCCTTCGGCATTCACATCAAACAGCACCGCACGCACACGCTCACCAATACGGAACGTTTCACGTGAAATCATTTCCTCGCGAGCGAGGTAGGCTTCGGCATTACCACCAAGATCCAGCACCAGGCCGTCACGCGTGGTTTTCTTCACCACCCCTGACAGAATCTCGCCGATACGATCACGGTAGGCATCCACCACCAGCGCACGCTCGGCCTCGCGCACTTTCTGCACAATGACCTGCTTGGCGGTCTGGGCAGCGATGCGACCGAAGACAATGGACGGGACCTGCTCTTCGCGCACGTCGCCAAGCTTCATGCCCTCGCCTTCGACATCGCTGATGGCCAGCTGCATGGCGGGGATCTCGTGATCCTCGTCAGCCACCACCGTCCAGCGACGGAAAGTATCGTAGTCGCCCGTCTTGCGATCGATCGCGACGCGAAGATCAATCTCGTCGGTGTTGTAATTTTTCTTGGTGGCGGCCACCAGCGCCTGCTCAAGCGCCTGGAAAATCACTTCCCGGGAAACGCCTTTTTCGTTGCTGACCGAGTCAACTACCAACAGTATTTCTTTGCTCATGGTTCGTCCCTTGCGGACCTTGCCTTCAATCAGGAAAACAATCAAAAATTCGGTACGACATTACCCTTGTCGATCATGGCGAACGGAATACTTACCAGCTCGCCCTCACACAGCAACTGCACCGCATCTTCAGTGACCTGCTGTACGACACCCTTGTACTTGCGCCGACCATTCAGCGGACTGGCCAGACGGACCGCCACTTCACTTCCTGCAAAACGACCATAGTGCGCGAGAGTGAACAGCGGACGATCCCAGCCCGGCGATGACACCTCGAGGGTGAATTCTCCGGCAATCGGGTCTTCCACTTCCAGCACACCACTAACCTGATGGCTGACTTGCGCACAATGTTCGACCGACACCCCTTCGGGGCCGTCAATAAACAGGCGCAGCACCGAGTGCCGCCCCTGCTGGAAAAACTCGACACCCCACAACTCCAGGCCGATGGCACTTACGGCCGGCGCCAGCATTTCTGTCATGGCCTCGACTTTCTTTGATACTGCCATTACTACCGTCTCTCGAGTGTGGCGCGACTCGTCTGAGCCGCCATAAACTAAATCGCAGAAACAAAAAATGGGCACATGGCCCACTCTTCTGACCCGATTCGCGTCGGGTCCGCTCGACCTGTAAAAAAGCCCACACTAGGTGGGCTTTTTTACGAAGCTTCGTGCCGACAGCTTCCAAGTCCAAAAATGGTAGCGGGGGCTGGATTTGAACCAACGACCTTCGGGTTATGAGCCCGACGAGC
>CAYGBB010000222.1:0-4025 GCA_964347985.1 uncultured Moraxellaceae bacterium | reverse complement strand
CCTTCCACGCCTTCTTCGATTTCGGCAAAGCAGCCGTAATCGGTCAGGTTGGTGACCTTGGCCTTGACGCGTGTACCTTCCGGATAACGGCCCATCAGAGCCAGCCACGGATCTTCACCCAGCTGCTTCAGACCCAGGGAAACACGGTTACGCTCGCGGTCAAACTTGAGCACCTTGACGGTGACTTCCTGGCCGACTTCAACGATTTCGCTCGGGTGCTTGATACGCTTCCAGGCCATGTCGGTGATGTGCAACAGACCATCGATACCACCCAGATCCACGAACGCGCCGTAGTCGGTGAGGTTCTTGATGATGCCCTTGACGACCTGACCTTCCTGGAGGTTTTCCAGCAGGGCTTCGCGCTCGGCGGAGCTCTCGGCTTCCATCACGGCACGGCGGGACACAACCACGTTGTTACGCTTGGCATCCAGCTTGATAAGCTTGAATTCCAGTTCGCGGCCTTCGAGGTGCGTGGTGTCACGGATCGGACGAATGTCGACCAGCGAACCAGGCAGGAAGGCACGGATGGAACCAACGTCCACGGTGAAGCCGCCCTTGACCTTGCCGGAGATGATGCCCTTGACGATTTCGCCACCTTCGAAAATCTTTTCGAGGCGGGTCCAGGTTTCTGCGCGCTTGGCCTTTTCACGGGACAGCAGGGTGTAACCCATGCCGTTGTCCAGTGCGTCCACCACCACATCAACCGAATCGCCAACAGCCACTTCGAGTTCACGACGATCGTTCAGGAACTCTTCGCGGGCAATCACACCTTCCGACTTGAGGCCGGTGTCTACAGTTACCCAATCATCATCGATGGCAACCACGGTACCGCTGATCACGGCTCCCCGTTCTACATCCAGACCTTTCAGGCTCTCTTCAAAGAGGGCGGCAAATGATTCACTCATGTAATAAAACCTGCCGATGCTTACGCATCAATATTCACGTCCACACATGTCCAGCTCATGCGGGGCTGTTGTTTAAAGGTACCCTCCTGCCACGCTGGCAGACGCAGGATAAGCACCACTCCAGCGACTAAAGCCTCATGAGGGAGGCTTTAGTCATGATTCTAGTATCGACGAGGGCTTCAGGCGCCTGAACCATTGCGCAAAAAACGCTTGAGTTCTGGCAACTGGCCGATTTCCCGCATGACCCGTTCCATCACGGCCTCGATGCCCAGCTGGGTTGAATCCAGCACAATGGCATCATCAGCGGCCTTGAGGGGCGCAACAGGACGGTTTATGTCACGGTTGTCGCGGGCACGGATGTCGTCAACAAGGGCCGGGAGACTAGCACTGAAGCCCTTCTCCAGCAACTGCTTGTAGCGGCGTTCGGCACGGGCCTCGGCCGAAGCGGTCAGGAAAATCTTGAGGCCGGCATCCGGAAACACCACCGTGCCCATGTCACGGCCGTCGGCAACCAGCCCGGGCAGCTCGCGGAAGGCCTGCTGGCGCTGAAGCAAGGCCGTACGGACCGCCGGCAATGCTGCCACGATGGATGCGGCACGCCCCATGTCTTCAGAACGAATAACATTGGTAACATCCTCACCTTCGAGAATGATCACCGGCTCACCCGAGGCATTCTGCTGAAACTGGACGTCCAGGTGCCCGGCCAGTACCTTCAGGGCTGCCTCGTTATCCAGTGCCACACCATGATGCTGCGCAGCCAGTGCCAGAAGGCGGTAGAGCGAGCCCGAGTCCAGCACATGGAAACCCAGCAAGGTTGCCAGGCGATGGGCAATAGTGCCCTTTCCTGAGCCGCTGGGACCATCAATCGCAATCACCGGTGCCGGGGCTTGTGGCATCACCATCTTTTCAACTTCTGCACTCATCTACACATCCTCATGTACCGTGTCACGGATTACCCGGCTTGGTCGCAGCGGCCGTCCACGGCTTTTCTGATCCCTGGTTTGCAGGCAAGAGGCATGCCCGACCGGCCCCTGGGCGGGACCGGAAAACGCGCGTGCTTTCTATAGAAATACGGAAGGAAAAGCAACCTTGGCCGGCCAGACGGTCTCAGCCGGACTGGCCAGGCGCAGGAAAACTAGTCCTTTTCAATGACAGAAATATTGATTCCGGCACGGCTAGCCAACCCGGTGAAATCAGGAAAGCTGGTGGCCACATTGGCACAGTCTTCGATTTCAATGGGACCTGTGGCACGTAAACCGGCCACCGTAAAGGCCATGGAGATACGGTGATCGCCATGGCTGACGACGCGGCCACCGCCTATCGGCCCGCCCTCAATGATGATGCCGTCAGGCGTCGGCTGAACCTTGACGCCCAAAGTGGTCAGACCATCCGCCATGACCTGGATACGGTCGGATTCCTTGACGCGAAGCTCTTCCGCCCCGGTCAGCACCGTCGTCCCTTCAGCGCAGGCTGCCGCGACAAACAGAACCGGAAACTCGTCAATCGCCAGAGGCACCTGGTCTTCCGGGATGTGAATGCCCTTGAGTTTTGCACTACGGATACGAATATCAGCTACCGGCTCACCACCGACTTCGCGCTCATTCATTACCGTGAGATCACCACCCATGGCGCGCAGTATATTGATGACACCAATACGGGTCGGATTGATGCCAACATGCTCAAGCACGATATCAGAGCCATCCGCGATGCTGGCGGCCACCATGAAGAAGGCGGCAGAGGAAATATCCGCCGGCACATCAATACGCGTACCGGTCAACTTGCCACCACCACTGAGAGAGGCGGTGGCGCCCTCCACCTTCACGTCATAACCAAAGCCGCGCAGCATGCGCTCGCTATGGTCTCGCGTCGGGGCCGGCTCGGTTACCACCGTATCACCCTCTGCCCACAGGCCTGCCAGCAAGACACCAGACTTCACCTGGGCACTGGCAACCGGCATCACATAGTGAAAGCCCTTGAGACGCTTGCCCCCCTTGATGGTGACTGGCGGCGTACCTTTCTCGCCCGTTGTGAGTATCTCGGCACCCATCTGGCGAAGCGGCTTCGCTACACGCTCCATCGGGCGCTTGTTCAGCGAAGGATCACCCGTCATTACCGAGTCAAAGCTCTGAGCCGCCAGAATGCCGGAGAGCAACCGCATGCTGGTGCCGGAATTGCCACAGTAAATCGGGCCGGGAGGTGCCTTGAGGCCATGAAGACCAACACCATGAATTTTCACCTCACCATTATTCGGCCCCTCAATGACTACTCCCATGTCACGGAATGCCTGCAGCGTGGCCAGTGCATCTTCGCCCTCAAGAAAACCGGTCACTTCGGTCACGCCTTCAGCCAGCGAACCCAGCATGATGGAGCGGTGGGAAATGGATTTGTCACCGGGAACCCGGAACGTCCCCTTCAGTGAGCCACCGGGGAGGACAAAAAATTCAATGTTCTTGGTCTTCATGGTCTTCGCATAGGCCGTGCCGGCCAGCATGTGGGTGAAATGTTCGCGCGCCACTTTGGCTCGCGTAAAAATACCAAGCAGGGTTTCGGAATCATCCTGTTCAATGGCGGTACGTAATTGATCAACACCGGCGGAAAAATGTGTAAGTGCATTAAGTACCGCTGGTTTGTTAGCCAGAAAAATGTCATGCCACATCACTGGATCACTGGCAGCGATACGAGTGAAATCCCTGAAGCCTCCGGCAGCATAACGAAAGATATCGAGATTCTCGGATTCCCGCGCCAGCGTATCCACAAGTGAAAATGCCAGGAGGTGTGGCAAGTGACTGGTTTTGGCCAGCACCTCATCATGCCGTTCCACGCTCATTTCAAGCACGGTCGCCCCCATGGCCTCCCAGACATGACGGACTGCCTGCAACGCATGTGCAGATGTTTCCGCCAGTGGCGTGAGAATAACCTTGTGACGGTCAAACAGATTGGCTCGCCCTGCCAGTACACCACTTTGCTCGGAGCCGGCAATCGGATGCCCTGGAACAAAGCCGGATGGCAGTATTTGAAACACTTTACGGGCAGCCTCGACCACACTGCCCTTGGTGCTGCCACCATCGGTCACAATGGCATCGGCCCGTAATGCCGGTTTTATAGCGCGCAATACTGATT
>CAYGBB010000221.1:0-4031 GCA_964347985.1 uncultured Moraxellaceae bacterium | reverse complement strand
AATGGGAACGTTTGCACTGGTAGTAATTTTTTTAGCGGTGGCGCTGGTCGTCATGACCGTCAAGCAGGTGCCGCAGGGGTATGAGTGGACAGTAGAGCGTTTTGGCCGCTACACCCGCACACTCTCGCCCGGCCTTGATTTCATCTGGCCGGTGTTCGAGAAAATCGGCAACAAGGTCAACGTGATGGAACAGGTGCTGGATGTGCCGCCCCAGCAGGTGATCTCGCGCGACAATGCCATGGTGACCATTGATGCCGTCTGCTTTTATCAGGTGTTCAGTGCCTCGCAGGCGTCGTATGAAGTCAGTAATCTGGATTACGCCATCCGCAACCTGACCATGACCAACATCCGTACCGTGATCGGTTCGATGGATCTGGACCAGATGCTGTCGCAGCGTGACCAGATCAATTCGCAGTTGCTCACGGTAGTCGATGAAGCCACCAATCCCTGGGGCATCAAGATCACCCGTATCGAGATCAAGGATATTTCACCCCCCGCTGATCTGGTGGATGCCATGGCATCGCAGATGAAGGCGGAACGTACCAAGCGTGCCCAGATTCTGGAGGCCGAAGGTTTCCGTCAGGCTGCCATCCTGTCGGCTGAAGGCAAGAAGCAGGCGCAAATCCTGGAAGCAGAAGGCGAGCGTCAGGCAGCATTCCTGGAGGCCGAAGCGCGCGAGCGTGCCGCCGAGGCAGAAGCCAAAGCCACCATGATGGTGTCGCAGGCTATCGCCAAGGGTGACATTCAGGCCGTTAACTATTTTGTGGCGCAAAAATATGTGCAGGCGCTGGCCCAGATTGCCAGCAGCCCGAACAGCAAGCTCATCATGATGCCGCTGGAATCATCGCAGCTGATCGGCTCCATCGCCGGTATCGGTGATATCGTGAAACAGGTTCAGAATAACCTGAAGGGTTGAACGAAATGGACAGCTTTGCCCAGAACCCCGCGTTATGGTGGTTGAGCTTAGGCATATTCATGCTGGTGCTGGAGATAGTCGGCAACACGCTGTTCTTTCTCTGGTTCAGCGGCGCCATGTTTGTAACGGCGCTGGTGACCTGGCTGTTTGCTCCATCACCGACCGTGCAAGGCGTGGTGTTTGCCGTGGCCACGGTGCTGGCCCTGTTGGGCTGGCAGCGT
The DNA here is from genome assembly GCA_964347985.1 of uncultured Moraxellaceae bacterium. GTDB lineage: Bacteria > Pseudomonadota > Gammaproteobacteria > Pseudomonadales > Moraxellaceae > UBA2031. The sequence continues at coordinate 2,894 of CAYGBB010000221.1, read as the reverse complement.
TTTCGCCCGTTGCAGAAGATGGAAGGTCGTGATGGCGCTTCTGGCCTGAACAACCGCCTTGCCGGTTATGTCGGGCGTGAGCTGGTGCTGACCGAGCCGGTGGTGAATGGCCGGGTGCGCGTGCATCTGGACGACACTTACTGGAATGCCGTGGGGGAGGATATGCCCGCCGGTACCCATGTCAGGATTGTCGCGGTCGAGGGCATGACGTTTCGTCTTGAGCGGGTGTAAGGCCCGCGTCAGTACGCCCCGCTTCGTGCGGGGCTTTCCCTGATGTGTCGCGGGTGCATCCCCGCGTTGCTCGCGAGTCACTGACCTGCGGTGTGAGGGGGCTAGATCAATATTCCCTCCCTTGCTGGTCAGCTTCTTGTGTGCGGCAGCACGTCCTTCAGAAAATCGAGTTGGTGCCGGATCACGTCGGGAAAGCAGGGCTCGAAGTAAGGATCAAAGTGATCCGCATCAATCCGCACCACCCGCAGATGCGGGTTGTCGACGCGGCGAATCTCGTCTTCAACGAACGGGGCAACCGTGTCGCGGATCGCGCCCACGATCAGCATGGGTATCTTCACGTGCTTGAGGCGGGTACAGGGGCGGTAGAAGCCCATCGTGAGCAGGGAACGTGCCGTCACCCGGTTCACGTACTTCATGCCTTCGTGCGCAGCAAGGCCCAGTTGCAGGGCCTCCCATGCGTTGTCCCTGTCCATCGAGCCGAAGGCGCCTTGCCGGGCGACCGTGGGAATGAGTATCGCGGCGCCGGGTTTCAGCAGGTCCGCGATGCCTGTTGCCATGAACCGCATCAGTCGGGGCAAAGGAACGGCTTTGACGGTGGCCCTGCCGTCCAGCATGGGGACCTGGATAATGGCGCCCTGCAGGTCCGGATGCGCGGCGGCAAGATCGACGATATGTCCGCCACCGAATGATGTTCCCCACAGCACGATGCGATGCGCATCGACCTGTGCCTGGCTCTTGAGGTGGGCCAGGGCGGCATTCGCGGCCCTTACGCGCCGCCAGGGATTGATATCCTGCCGTGGCCAGCCACCGCTCATGCCCCAGCCCGGGAAGTCGAACTCCATCACAGCGTACCCAGTCGCGACGAAGCGGTTGACGAAGGAAGCCGTCAGGGCATTCTGCACGCTACCCCAGCCGCCAACCATGAGGATCGCTGGCAGCCGTTGTCCGCCTGCACTACCGGGCGCATGAAGGGTGGCAGCGCAAGTATTCCCGTCCGCCACGAACGTGGATTTTGTCGTTATGACGCTGTCGTCTGTGATGTCGGGGTTTCTTCGATTGGTCATGTTGCTTCTATCGCATGCATTCATAGGGTTGCCTTTATGTTGAATGACATTCAACATAATCATAATCAATTAATTGAATGCTGTTCAACAAGGCATACAATGTCGTCGATGAATGGCAGCAAGCGGGCTTCCTGCCGCCGCCGGGCAGCAGGACAGGAGAGGCATCATGGCGCGAACCAAGCGTGACCAGGACAAGGAAGCGAAGCGCGACGAGATCGTTGCGGCAGCGCGCGAGTTGTTAGTGGACGAGGGCTACGAGGCTACGTCCATGAGCCGCCTGGCCGCGGCTGCAGGGGTCGCACCCAATACCATTTACTGGTACTTCCGGGACAAGGACGAGGTGCTGGTGGCCGTGCTGGATGCCGAATTCTCGGCGCGCATGGCAGAGTATGTGCAACTGCAGGACACGGATCGTACGGAGCGCCTGCTCTGGGTTGCCAACCAGTTGCAGCGAGTCAGCCGGCTGGTTGGTACCGTGCACTCCCGGCTGGAGAAATCGCCGGCAATCGAGGCCTGGCATGCACGCTTTCATGTGTTGAGCGAGGAAATGCTACGGTCAGAGTTGCGCCAGGCGGGTATTCCGGAACAGAAAATCGAGGCATGGGTGAAGATCGGTGTATTTACCCTGGAGGGTTTGCTGATTCATCCGCTTTCGGAAGACCAGAAGCGCGCAATTTGTGCAGCATTGTTACACTAGCGCAAAGATTAAGGGTGGCTGGGCCAATCCTGGCTCGGGCGAGAAGGAGAGAATCGTGAGTCAGCAACGCATCGAAATTATTCAGGAATTTCCTTATCCGGTTAGCCAGTTGTTCGCTTTCCTGAGTGTGCACGAGAATCTGGAAAAGATATTCGTGCCGGCAAAAATCCGTACCATCAAGGCGGGTGCTGACTCTCCCAATGGCGTGGGCTCAGTGCGCCAGTTGCGCATTCTGTTGGCGCCTCCTTTCGAGGAGACGGTCACTGCGTACAAGGAAAACGAGCTGATCGAGTACCGCATCACACGTGGCAGTCCGCTCAAGAATCATCACGGCGTGATGCGCTTCTATCCGCTGGGCGAAGGTTCGCGCCTGCACTACACCATCGAGTTTGATGGCAAGCTGCCGTTGGTGGCGGGCGTGATCAAGAAGGGGCTGGAGCAGGGTATTCGTCGCGGCCTGAGCGGGCTTCGTCTCTGAGCGTGATGTTTTTTGCCGGGTTGTAATGTGAGTGACTGATCGCTGCCCGGGCAGCGGCCAGTCACACCCGGCCTCAGACGGCCACGCGCCGATAAAAGGCCTGCAGTTCTGCTTCTGTATCGGCTTCCAGTGCAATTCCGGCACTGTTCAGGAATCCGGCCAGCATTTCGTAATGGCCGATCAGGATCATGATTTCGATCAGCAGCCTGTCGCTGTAGCGTTTGGACAAGGTTTGCCAGGTCGCCGTACTGATGCACTTGTCGTGGAATACCTCATCACAGGCACGCATTACGGCCTTCTCGTATTCATCAGCACAGGCCTCCGCGCCGCCAGCAATGGCAACGATCTCGTCATCGCTCACGCCCACGCGAAGGGCAATCTCGACATGCTGCCCCCACTCGTAACGACTGCGGCAATTCCACGC
>CAYGBB010000220.1:1560-4045 GCA_964347985.1 uncultured Moraxellaceae bacterium | reverse complement strand
AACGACGAGAAAGACGACAAAGACCAGCCTGCGACTGTCCCCCAGCCCTGACCCTGAGTATCCCATGGATCATTTTGCCTACCGTGACGGCACCCTTTGTGCCGAAGACCTGCCCCTGAGTGTGGTTGCCAAGCGTTTCGGGACTCCCACCTACGTCTATTCCCGGGCGACGCTGGAGCGCCATTTCCGCGCCTTCGACGACGCCTTTGTGGGTATTCCCCACCAGGTTTGCTACGCGGTGAAGGCCAACTCCAACCTGGCCGTGCTGAACGTGCTGGCGCGACTGGGCTCGGGTTTCGATATCGTCTCCGGTGGCGAGCTGGAGCGGGTGCTGGCGGCCGGTGGCGTGCCGGGCAAGGTGGTGTTCTCCGGTCTCGGCAAGCAGGAGGCGGAAATCGCCCGGGCGCTGGAGGTGGGTATTGCCTGCTTCAATGTCGAGTCCGAAGCCGAGCTGGACCGCATCAACGCAGTAGCCGTGCGCATGGGCAAGCTGGCGCCGGTCTCGCTGCGGGTGAACCCGGATGTGGATGCCCAGACGCATCCCTATATCTCCACCGGACTCAAGGAAAACAAGTTCGGCATCGACATCGAGGCCGCCGTGGATGTGTACCTGCGCGCCAGCCGCCTGCCCGGGCTGCGCATTGTCGGCATCGACTGCCATATCGGCTCCCAGCTCACCTCGGTCACCCCGTTCGTGGATGCCCTCAGGCGCGTGCTGGCCATGATTGATACGCTGGCGGCCCGTGGCATCGTCATCGAGCATCTGGATATCGGTGGTGGCCTGGGGGTGCGCTACCGCGAGGAGACGCCGCCGGAGCCGCGTGACTATGCGCAGGCCCTGCTGCCGCTGCTGGAGGGGCGCCGCCTCAAGGTGTTCATGGAGCCGGGCCGCGCCATTGCCGCCAATGCCGGGGTACTGCTGACCACCGTCGAGTTTCTCAAGCCGACCGAGCACAAGAGCTTTGCCATCATTGATGCGGCCATGAACGACCTGATCCGGCCTTCGCTGTACGGGGCCTGGATGGACATCGTGGCGGTGACGCCACGGACCGATGACACCCCGGAGCGGGTCTATGACGTGGTCGGCCCGGTCTGCGAGACCGGTGACTTTCTGGGCAAGGAACGTGCCCTCAGGATCGTGGCCGGGGATGTGCTGGCCGTGAAGTCGGCGGGTGCCTACGGCTTTGTCATGAGCTCCAACTACAACACCCGTGGCCGCGCCGCCGAGGTCATGGTGGATGGCGAGCAGGCCTATGTGGTGCGTCGCCGCGAAACCGTGGCCGACCTGCTGGCGCCGGAGTCCCTGCTGCCCTGAGGGGGTTGGACCCGGGGTCTGCGGCGGTAGTGGCCGAGAACCCCTTAAACCGGCAGAATAGCCCGCAAGTGCGGGCTTTTTTGTGCGCGTTCCTCTCTCTTCCGGGGGGGGGCGGCCGGGCCTGCTTAATGAATTGGGAGTCCGCAATGCGTCTGGAATTTACCAAGATGCACGGCCTCGGCAACGATTTCATGGTGATCGATCTGGTCAGCCAGCGGGTCCGGCTGACGCCGGAACTGATCCGCCAGCTCGCCGACCGTCATTTCGGCGTGGGGTTTGACCAGCTGCTCATTGTCGAGCCGCCGGGTCGTCCCGACGTTGATTTCTGTTATCGCATCTTCAATGCCGATGGCTCGGAAGTGTCGCAGTGCGGCAATGGGGCACGCTGCTTTGCGCGGTTTGTGCGAGAGCGCCGGCTGACGCGCAAGGATGTGCTGCGTGTGGAAACCGCCAGTGGCGTCATCGAGTTGCGCATTGATGATCTGGGCTGGGTCACGGTCGACATGGGGGCGCCCCGGTTTGCGCCGGACGAGATTCCCTTTGTGGCGGACAGCGAAGCGCTGCTGTATCCGGTCGACGTCAACGGCCAGCGCGTGGAGCTGTCGACGGTGAGCATGGGCAATCCGCATGCGGTGTTGCTGGTGGATGATGTCGGAAGGGCGTCGGTGGAAACACTCGGGCCGGCGCTGGAATCGCATGTGCGCTTTCCCGAGCGCGTGAATGTCGGTTTCATGCAGGTGATGGACCGGCACCATATCCGTTTGCGCGTGTTTGAGCGTGGCACTGGCGAAACGCTGGCGTGTGGCACCGGGGCTTGCGCGGCTGCCGTGGCCGGGATTCGCCGGGGCCTGCTGGAGACGCCAGTGAAGGTGATGCTGCCGGGTGGCGAGCTGGAAATACGCTGGGAAGGTGGGGTAGCGCCGGTGATCATGATCGGGCCGACCGCTCGTGTGTATGATGGTGCGATGCGACTGCCGGATGCGGCGCCTGCCGAAGGCCAGGGCGGGAACCGGTATAACAAGAAGAAGGACAAGCGATGAGCAGTGAATTGCCGAACGCAGAACAGGTGGCTGCCTATCTCCGGGCGCACAAGGATTTTTTTGTTGATCACGAAGCCCTGCTGGCGGACATCACGATTCCGCATGAAACCGGCAAGGCAGTGTCGCTGGT
>CAYGBB010000220.1:0-1550 GCA_964347985.1 uncultured Moraxellaceae bacterium | reverse complement strand
TCGAGCGTCAGGTTGGTGTGCTGCGTGAGCGTAATATCGAGTTGCGTGAGCGCCTGACCCGTTTGCTGGACGTGGCGCGCGAGAACGACATGCTGTTCGAAAAAATGCGCGGCCTGATTCTGGCGCTGCTGGAAACCCGGACGGTGGCGCAGCTGGCGGGTGTGCTGGAGCGCGAACTGCGCCAGCGTTTCGGCTCCGAGTATGTGAGCTTCCTGCTGTTTGATGTGGGTGGTGCCACGGGCGCGGCGCAATCCATTCCGTTGCTGGCCGCACAGGAAAAGATTCCGTCGCTGGCCAAGGGCAGGCAGGCTATCGCCGGGCAATTGCGCAAGGATGAACTGCAGTTCCTGTTTGGTCACGAGGGCGAGCGCGTAAAGTCCTGTGCCGTGGTGCCGGTACTGCATGAGCGTCCGCTTGGCATGCTGGCGATCGGGTCGTCCAGTCCGGATCATTTCAAGAGTTCGATGGATACGCTGTTCATTTCCTTTATCGGCGATGTGCTGGCGCGCGTGCTGCTGCCCTTGCTGGGTGGCGATGCGGCACGGCAGACGGCCTGAGTGCCGTCATGACCGCCGGCACGGCCACCGGACTGGATGCGTACATCGAGGATTTTCTCGCGGGGCTGTCCAGTCAGCGCGGTCTCTCTGCCAATACCGTGCTGGCCTATCGCCGTGACCTGCACAAGGTGTCGGCATTCCTGACGGACAGCGGGCTGCGCGAATGGCGCACCCTCGATCAGTACCTTCTCGAAGAATTCATTGCGCGTGTGAGTGAGCAGGGCCTGGATATCCGCAGCCAGCAACGGCTGCTGTCCAGCCTGCGCGGATTTTACGACTGGCTGGCAGAACGTGGCGATGCCGCATTCAACCCGGCCAGGGGCTTGCGCCTGAAGACACACAAGCGTGAGTTGCCGCGTGTGCTTGATGTGGATCTGGTGCAGCAACTGCTGGATGCCCCGGCCCCGGTGGACGAGCCGGAAAAAACATTGTGGTTGCGTGATCGTGCCATGATGGAACTGTTTTATTCCTCGGGCCTGCGTTTATCCGAGTTATCACACTCGGTACTGGCGGATCTTGATCTGGCGAGCGGCCATATCACGGTGACTGGCAAGGGCAACAAGACACGACGGGTGCCGGTCGGGCGCAAGGCCCGTGAGGCACTGTGCGAGTGGCTGGCGCTGCGTGAGCAGTGGCGCAATGATAAAAGCAGCGACCTGATTTTCATCACGCCCAAAGGTGGGCGCTTTACCGAGCGTGCGATCCAGTTGCGGCTGGCGCATCAGGGGCGGCGTGCAGGTCTGCCGCAACACGTGCATCCACACATGCTGCGGCACTCCTTTGCCTCGCATCTGCTGGAGTCTTCGCAGGATCTGCGCGCGGTGCAGGAGCTGCTGGGGCACGCCGACATCAGCACCACCCAGATTTATACGCATCTCGACTACCAGCATCTTGCGACCGTTTACGACAAGGCACATCCACGTTCGCGCAAGCGCGATGACAAATGACATGACGAGTGCCATGGCAAGTAACATTTCAGGTGACATTTCAGGT
>CAYGBB010000219.1:0-4048 GCA_964347985.1 uncultured Moraxellaceae bacterium | reverse complement strand
TTCGCCCTGTTCGCCCTGTTCGCCCTGTTCGCCCTGTTCGCCCTGTTCGCCCTGTGAGTCTGTGTGTAAGCTGAAGGGTGAACACATGCAGCCATGCCGGATGTGTCGGCAGAACCACTACTCAGGGAGTTCACATCGTTGTCCAGGTTTGTGCTGAAAAAACCGGTTGCCATTGCCTTGCTGGTGATACTGGTACTGATCGCCGTCTTCGGCTGGCGCAAATGGCAGGGACCGGAAGTTCCGGCCTATGTCATCCGTGAACAAACGCTCGTGCAAAGTGTGGTGGCCAGCGGCGAAGTCAGCAGCCAGTCACTGGCGCGTATCGGCAGCGAGATTACCGGTGTCATCAAGACCAGGCATGTGCGTGAAGGCGACAAGGTCAAGCCGGGTGATGTCCTGCTGGAACTGAACAGTGACGAGCTGCAAGCCCGTGTGCACGAAGCCGAAGCCGCCCTGAACCAACTCAGGAGTTCGTCACGGCTGCAGGCCCAGGCTACATTGCAGGAGGCTGACTCCAACCTGAACCAGGCACGCCGCGAACGTGAACGCCGCGAAGCACTGCAAGCCCGCCAGTTGCTGTCGGATGAACAAGTGGAACAGGCCCGGCGCAGTGAAGTAACGGCCCGCGTGGCCCGTGAAAGAGCGCAATTGCAGACAGCTGCACTGGCGGCCGGCGGCGCGGACGAGCAAGTGTTGCTGCAACGGCTGGCTGCCACTCGTGCCGCACTGGCCAAGGCGCGTGTGGTGGCCCAGGTGACCGGGACGGTACAAACCCGGAATGTCGAGCCTGGCGATCTGGTGCAGCCGGGTCGTACCCTGCTCGAAATCGCTACCGACGACAGCCGCGAAATCATCGTCAAAGTGGATGAAAAGAACATGGCACCCCTCAAGCCGGGCCAGTCAGCGCAGATTGTGGCCGATGCCTATCCGGGCCGGATGCTGCAAGCACGTGTGACATTTATTGCCCCGGCGGTTGATGCAGATCGCGGCACTGTCGATGTTCACCTTGGCATCGATACCCCCGCTGATTTCCTGAAACAGGGTATGACGGTGTCCGCCACGATAGAGACCGGACGACGCGAGAAAGCCCTGGTACTTGCCAACGATGCCCTGCGTCAGATCACGGGGGATCGTGCCGAGGTGATGCAAGTACAGGATGGCAAGGTCAAACTGACGCCGGTGCAACTGGGCCTGCGCGGCATCACCCAAAGCGAGATCAGGAACGGCCTGAGGGCGGGTGATACGGTGTTGATTGATGACATGGCCGAAGGACAACGTGTGCGGCCCTTGCAGCAGATTGCTCCTGCAATCAAGCAGCAACACTGACCGTAACCCTGAAGGAATAAACACGTGCGCGTGCTGAACGAACTCTGGATCGAATGGAAGATTGCAGTACGCTTCCTGACAGACAATCGTGTGCAAACCCTGCTCATTGTGGTGGGGATTGCCGTGGGTTGTGCCGTGATCGTGTTCATCACTGCACTGATCAATGGCCTGCAGTCGAACATCATCGAACGCACGCTGGGTACCCAGGCCCATATCCGCTTTCTGTCGCCGGATGAATTCAATCGCGTGGTCCCCACCCCCAACGGCACCGTGCAACTGGTGCTGGAAAGCAAACGGGCACAGTCGCTACACTCCATCAGCAACTGGCAGGATGTGCGGGATGCACTGGACCAGCAACCCGACATCGAGGCCGTTTCTCCCCTGATCAGCGGGCCGGCCATTGCCCGCCGTGGTGTGGCCCGCAACTCGGTTGCGCTCATGGGCATGGACCCGGAGCGCTACCTGCGCATCATTCCCGTACAGGACGACATCATCGCAGGCAAGTTTGTTGTCGGCGGCGACAATACCGTGATCGGCAAGGAACTGGCGGATGATTTCGGCCTGAGCGTGGGCGACAAGCTGCGCCTGGAGGCCGGTGAAAATCATGAAGCCACGCTGACCATCTCCGGCATTTTCGAGCTGGGCGTGCGTGAACTGGATTCGCGCTATGTCTATCTTGATATCAAGCAGACACAAACCCTGCTTGATCTGCCTGGTGGCATCACCGTGATTGATGCGCGCGTAAAAGACATTTTCAGTGCCGATCGCATTGCTACGCGTCTCGGCCGCCTGACCGGACTGAAGGCCGAAAGCTGGATGGAAACCAACGGTCAACTGCTCAATGCACTGAGTTCACAAACCATGTCCACGCGCATGATTCGCCTGTTTGTCGGCATTTCCGTGGCCTTCGGCATCGCCAGCGTGCTGGCGGTGAGCGTGGTGCAGCGTACACGTGAAATCGGCATTTTGCGCGCCATGGGCAGCCCGCGCCGCCAGATCCTGCATGTGTTTCTGCTGCAAGGTGGCGTGGTGGCGCTGATAGGTTCTATTGTGGGCGGGCTGGTGGGCTTTCTGCTGGTGCAGGCCTTCAATGTATTCGGGCCCAAACTGTTTTTCATTCCGGTGCACCCGATGCTGATTGTGTACACCATGGCAGTAGCCACGGTCACCGGTGTGGTGGCGGCCGCCTTCCCTGCCCGGCGCGCGGCCCGTTACGATCCGGCAGTGGCGATACGTTATGTCTGACCTGCCCTCGCTTGCTGCACCATCAGCGCCAGAAGAAGTACTCCGGCTGGAGGGCCTGAAGAAGACCTACAACCCCGGCACACCGCTGGAGCTGGAGGTGCTGCATGACATCAACATGCGTTTGCATCGGGGCGAGCTGACGGCACTGGTCGGCCCTTCCGGCTCGGGCAAGAGCACGCTGCTGAATGTGCTGGGCCTGCTGGACTTTCCCACGGCGGGAGAGCTGTTTCTGCTTGGGAAGCCCACCCGCACCATGGATGATGAACAACGCACCCGGCTGCGAAATGAAAGCATTGGCTTTGTCTTCCAGTTTCATCACCTGATCACCGCGTTCAGCGTGCTGGAAAATGTGCTGATGCCGCTAATGATCAGCAAGGGCAAGCCTTCTGCCGCCGATACGGACCGTGCCCGCAGCTTGCTGCAAGCCGTCGGCCTGGAAGGGTTTGCGGATAAAAGAGCCAATGCCATTTCCGGCGGGCAACAGCAACGTGTGGCTATTGCCCGCGCACTTGTTACCCAGCCGGCACTGTTGCTGGCGGACGAGCCGACCGGAAACCTGGATACGCATACCGCTGAAAACGTGTTCGAACTTTTCCGTCGCTTCAATCGTGAATTTGGTTGCGCCGTGCTGGTGGTGACACACGATTCGCGGCTCTCGGCCAGTTGCGAGCGCATCATTGAACTCGTGGACGGCAGCATTCTTCGGGACGAGTCCCATCGCGCGCCGGCAACGTAATCACCGCAAACCGTCGGATTAGAGCGGGCAGATCCTTCAACGCAAATTTTTCTTGGAGGATAAAGTTTCTTGAGCAACACAATACTCAGATAACTTTGACAACACTCGACATCCGCCACGACACTGGCACGTGGAAAAGTAACCGTTTAATTACTTCCTTTCGCCCCCGACAAAGCCCAATGCCCGTAGCCACTTCCTGTCCTTTTTGATGGTATCCAGGCGAATCCGGCGGTTATGGCGTTCAGCCTTGGCCTGCGCATAGGCAACCAGCGTTCGGAATATGACGTCGCGCCCCCTGAATGGCCTGATCAGGAGTGGGGTCAGCAAGGCAGTGGCATAGCGTGCATAGCGCTGGAACAGCTCATCGCCCAGAAATACAATCGCCTCAACCGATCCAGGGTCCCCCTGACGGGCCGAGCGCCCGAACAGCTGGCGGTCAATCCGTGCACTTTCATGAAACTCGGTCAGGATCACATGCAAGCCGCCCTTCTCTGCCACCTCAGGAGCAAGCTTGATGTCTGTGCCGCGCCCCGCCATGTTGGTGGCAACCGTAATCCGCCCCGGCTGCCCCGCCTGGGCCACGGCCTCAGCCTCCTGCTGGTCCTGCCTGGCATTCAGGGTTACATGATCTATCCCGCGCTCCTCGAAAAGACGGCTGACCCTTTCGGAAGACTCTACAGAACGAGCCCCCACCAGCACTGAACGCCCCGTTTGCGCCAACTCGATCGAGCGCTCAACAAC
>CAYGBB010000218.1:0-4082 GCA_964347985.1 uncultured Moraxellaceae bacterium | reverse complement strand
ATACATGTGGGGCGGGGTGGGGCGTGGCAAGACCTACCTGATGGATCTGTTTTTTGAGTCCCTGCCGTTTCGTCGCAAGTTGCGCATCCATTTCCACCGTTTCATGCAGCGGGTGCACAAGGAGCTGAATGCACTCAAGGGGATCCAGAATCCGCTGGAGCTGGTGGCGGACAAGTTGCATGAAGAGGCGGTCGTGATCTGTTTTGACGAGTTTTTTGTCACGGACATCACTGATGCCATGCTGCTGGGCGGCCTGTTTGAAAAGCTGTTCGAGCGAGGCGTAACGCTGGTGGCGACCAGCAATATTGTTCCGGACCGGCTGTATGAAAACGGCTTGCAGCGCGAACGCTTTCTGCCTGCGATTGCGATGCTCAAGCGGCATTGTGATGTATTGAACGTGGACTCGGGAGTGGATTATCGCCTGCGGGTGCTGGAAAAGGCGGAGCTCTATCACTGCCCTCTGGATGCTGCGGCGGAAACGAGCCTGAAGCAGAGTTTTGGCGAGCTCACCACGGGACTGCATGTGGAGAGTCATCCCATAATCATTAATGACAGGCATGTAAATGTCATTGCCTGTACCGATGATGTGTTGTGGGTCACGTTTGCTGAAATGTGCATTGCCCCTCGCTCGGCCTCGGATTGTATCGAGTTGGCGCGGGAATATCACACTGTTCTGCTGGCACGAGTGCCGGTAATGACGGATAAGCTGGATGATGCGGCACGACGCTTCATTAATCTGGTTGATGAATTTTATGATCGCTGCGTGAAACTGATTATTTCCGCAGACGCCCCGATACACGAGTTGTATCAGGGGAAACGGCTGGCGTTTGAATTTCAGCGTACACAATCGCGACTGCTGGAAATGCAGTCACACGAGTATCTGGCCCGTGAGCATCGTCCCTGAGTCGATGAATCCGGGTTGATTGTTTATACAGAGAAGAGTCGCAACTAACTGGAGGGTTCACCATGATTCCGCGCAGTATTTTCAATTCCGACCATGAAGCTTTCCGGGATATGGTCGTCAAGTTTCTTGAAAAAGAAGCGGTGCCGTATCACGCCCAGTGGGAAGAGAATGGCCAGATTGATCGTGCCCTCTGGAACAAGGCGGGTGAGCAGGGGATGCTTTGCCCCTGCCTGCCGGAAGAGTTTGGTGGTGTTGGTGCAGACTATCTGTATTCGGCCATCGTAATGGAAGAGATTTCCCGTCTCGGCCTGACCGGGATCGGTTTCGGGCTGCACACCGACATCGTGGCGCCGTATATCGAGCACTACGGCAGCACAGAGATGAAGCAGAAATACCTGCCGAAGATGGTCACCGGTGAAATGGTGGGGGCCATCGCCATGACCGAGCCTGGCGCAGGTTCTGATCTGCAGGGTGTGCGCACGACGGCTGTGCGCGATGGTGATCATTACATCATCAATGGTTCCAAGACCTTCATCACCAACGGCCAGCACGCTGAAATCGTGATTGTGGTTGCCAAGACGGACCCAAGTGCCGGTGCCAAGGGGACTTCCCTGATTATCGTTGAGGCGGGTACCCCGGGCTTTACCAAGGGCCGTAACCTGCACAAGGTCGGCATGAAGGCGCAGGATACGTCCGAACTGTTTTTCCAGGATGTGCGCGTGCCGGTGGGCAACTGCATTGGTCAGGAGGGCATGGGTTTCATCTATCTCATGCAGGAACTGCCGCAGGAGCGTCTGGGGATTGCCGTTAACGGCATCGCCATGGCCGAAGGGGCGCTCAAGCTGACCATTGATTACGTGAAAGAGCGCAAGGCTTTTGGCAAGCACATTGCCGACTTCCAGAACACCCAGTTCAAGCTCGCCGAGCTGCATTCACGGGTCATGCAGGGGCGGGTCTTCGTGGACCGTTGCCTGGAGCTGCATCTGGAGAAGAAGCTCGATGTGCCAACCGCAGCGGCAGCCAAGTACATGATCACTGACCTGCAGTGTGAGGTGATTGACGAGTGTGTACAGCTGCATGGCGGTTATGGGTACATGTGGGAATACCCCATTGCCCGCATGTGGGCTGATGCCCGCGTGCAGCGCATCTATGGAGGTACCAACGAGATCATGAAGACCATCATCGCAAGAGCGGTGCTGGCCTGAATGCGGCTGTCCTGGCGGCGATGACGGTCGGCCAGGCAGCATTGATATCCGGACTATCCCTGGATTCTCCGGTTTTTCCAGAAAGGGCAGTTGTCAAAGTCGGCGCACTTGGGTAAGATTCGCGTCCTCTTTGACGGGGCCCTGCTTTTGCGGGCTTGCGTCAGCAGCCCTTAGTTACAGGCGTTAATGCAATGAAGACTTTCAGTGCCAAGCCGGAGACGGTGAAGCGTGACTGGTTTGTGGTCGATGCCAATGGCAAGACTCTGGGTCGTCTGGCGACCGAGTTGGCTCGTCGTCTGCGCGGCAAGCACAAGCCGGAATACACCCCGCACGTGGACACCGGTGATTACATCGTCGTCGTCAATGCCGACAAGATCACCGTTACGGGCAACAAAGCCCTGGCCAAACAGTATTATCACCACACCGGTTACCCGGGTGGCCTGAAAAGCATCAGCTTTGAAAAGCTGATCGTGGCCAAGCCCGAGAAGCCGATTGAGATTGCCGTGAAAGGCATGCTGCCCAAGGGTCCCCTGGGTCGTGCCATGCTCGCCAAGCTCAAGGTGTATGCGGGTGCAGAGCATCCTCACGCTGCCCAGCAGCCGCAAGAACTGAAGATTTGAGTCGGAAGCCATGACTGCACAAGCCAATTACGGTACTGGTCGTCGCAAGACGGCAACCGCCCGCGTGTTCATGAGCGCAGGCACTGGCAAGATCGTTGTTAACGATCGTTCGCTGGAAACCTACTTCGGTCGCGAAACGGCACGCATGATTGTGCGTCAGCCGCTTGAGCTGGTCGAAATGCTGGAAAAGTTTGACCTCAAGATCACCGTCGCTGGCGGTGGTATCGGTGGCCAGGCTGGCGCGATTCGTCACGGCATTACACGTGCCCTGATCGAATACAGCGAAGATCTGCGTTCCCCGCTGCGCAAGGCCGGTTTCGTTACCCGCGATGCGCGTGAAGTCGAGCGTAAGAAGGTTGGTCTGCGTAAGGCACGTAAGCGTCCGCAGTACTCCAAGCGTTAATACCTTTTCAGGTATCAGTCTGCCGGCTACTCTCGGGTATCCGGCAGATGGTCCGAATGTTGGGGAATCGTCTAACGGTAGGACTACGGTCTCTGACACCGTCTGTCAAGGTTCGAATCCTTGTTCCCCAGCCAATGGCGAAAAAATGCCTCCGGGTTTCCCGGAGGCATTTTTTTTGGGAAAAATTCATGCGAGTTGCGGCCTGGTTTTGCATGTATTTTCCCTGTAAGTGATTGGTTCTCTCCTTGTAAGTTCTGAGGACTTTCCAGTATCATCCGCAGGTTATTTTTTCGAGGTTCGATCACTGTAAATGCAGGTGATCGAACGTCCGAGTACTTCATTTGGAGCGTACTTTGATGAGTACAGACGGCGTGAATGTCGGTCGTCGGCGATTGCTGATTGGCCTCACCAGTGCGGTGGGAGCGGTGGGCGTTGCCGGAGTGGCCGTTCCGTTTGTTAAATCCTGGAGCCCGAGTGCCAAGGCCAAGGCTGCAGGCGCACCTGTGACAGCTGACATTGGTCAGCTTGAGCCGGGCCAGAAGGTGGTGATTGAGTGGCGTGGCAAGCCGGTATGGGTCGTGCGTCGCACGCCAGCCATGCTTGAAGGCCTGAAGAGCGTTGAGGGTGATCTGCTCGATCCGGCCTCTGACGATGTCAATCAGCAGCCGGACTATGCCCGTAATGCGCACCGCTCAATCAATCCTGAGTTTGCCATTCTCACGGGTATCTGTACCCATCTGGGTTGCTCACCACTGTATGAGCCTGAAGTTGGCATGATTCAGGGCGCGCACGTGACCAACTGGCAGGGTGGTTTTTTCTGCCCGTGCCATGGTTCCAAGTTCGATCTGGCCGGTCGTGTCTACAAGGGCGTGCCTGCACCCAAGAATCTCGAAGTGCCGCCGCATTCCTATGATGCCGCCACGGTCGTGACTATCGGTGTCGATAAGGGA